>NZ_JBTSRB010000032.1:0-37698 GCF_054637675.1 Metallibacterium sp. | reverse complement strand
CCGTTTACCCAGCCAGTAACGATCGCCTTGCCAGAACACCATCTTGAGCTGAGCGTTCATCGCTCTTCCTCCGGTCAAGTCGAAGCTTCTGAATTCTACCGCCGACCAGGCGATGCCTTTCGATCCAGGCAGAGTCCACCCATCGATTTGCAAACCGGGCGCTTGCCCGGCGTGGATGCGCGGGTGCCGAGGCCGGGGGGTTGCCGGGGCTTGCTCATGACCCTTCCTGTATCTGGGCAGCCATCATCGAGGATGCGGAGACCGCAGCCCCGCGACGCGAGCATGCATTGTAACGAGCCGCGCTGACCACACGCCATGGAAGCACCGGATTCGCGCTGAACTTCACCTCTCCCGCCGGGGTAAGGCTGTGCGCTGATGATCTGCCGCGGGCAGATCATGCACTGCCGGACGCCTGAGCGCTGCGCGCGATGGCTGGGGCGGAGTTGGGGTGTGAGGCGGCGTGCGTAGGCAATCGTCACCATGAATTCGGCAACTGGCGTTGAGGCACAGCGCGGCGCGAGATTCTTCGCTGCGCTCAAAATGCGCTAATCGGTAGCTGATGCACAAGAGCAGATCGGCATCACCACGCCAGCGCAGTCATGATTTGATGCTCCTGACGTAGCCGACGAAGATCCCGCGGATTCGGCGGTTCTCATCGCCCGTCAACTGGCGGCCAAGCTTGGCTGCTGTGATGGCGATCAGGCGTCGATCGAACTCCGGCGGCACGCTGGTGTTGTTCAGCAAATGCTGCTGCAGGAGCACGCGCGCGCCCTCGTGCGTGGTGGCTAACAGCTCCACCGCAACCTGCCTTGCAATGGCATTGACCGGATCCATCGCGGGGTCCGTCCCGATCGGCGTGACTGGATCGGGCACAGCGATTGGCGCGGGCGCCTTCGGGCTGGTGATCGTCAGCCGGGACGCCAGCCATGTGGCATCGAGCACACCCACCGAGTCTGCCTCCATCCGTAGGGCTGGACTGACGTTGTGCCGGTAGTCACCGACCGCCAGCAGATGCACTCGCACGCCGTAGGACTGTGCGATCTGAAAAGCGATGCGCAAATCCTCGTCGCCGGATACCACGACCGCATCAGTGATCGCGCGATTGCGCGCCAGCTCGATGAGGTCGGTAACGACCAGCGAATCCACGCCCTTCTGCTCACCGGCGCTGTTCAACGAACCAAGGCGCAGCTTGACACCCGGCTGGTCTGCCAGGCTGGATTGGTCAATCGATAGGCGTGGGCCTGAGAGCGCGTCGTACCAGTAAACTCTCAGCGCGTGACGGATGCTGGTTTGCAGCTCGGCTTGCCTGGCCAGCGCGGCCAGGAGCTCGGTAGGGTTCGTGACGGAAATGTCGCGCCGCTTGGTGTTGCTGCTTTTGGTAACGGCTTGTGCGCCGGCGGCAAAGAAATAGCCGGCATCCACCAGAATGGCGTACCTGTAACGTTTTGTCCTTTTCAGGCATTCTTGGGCAGTGAAACTAGAAGGCCCCTTTCGGGGCCAGATATAGGCTGCCGCAGCCAAACAAGATAGGGCATGCGGACAGCGCAGCGGAAAATACTCCGTTCGGGACCGCATTTTCAATGCCATTGCCCAGCCCCTGAACCACGGCTCGTCATTCCCGCGCTCCCACGGCTCGTCATTCCCGCGCTCCCACGGCTCGTCATTCCCGCGCTCCCACGGCTCGTCATTCCCGCGCTCCCACGGCTCGTCATTCCCGCGCTCCTATGGCTCGTCATTCCCGCGCTCCTATGGCTCGTCATTCCCGCGCTCCTATGGCTCGTCATTCCCGCGCAGGCGGGAATCCAGTGACTTCAGCAAGCGATGGATCCCCGCCTGCGCGGGGATGACGAAAAAGGCCGGGGCTTCCCGCCTCCGCCTGCGCCGGGGGCAACTTTGCGCGGGGATGACGAAAGACAAGGTCAACAGCACTGGATCCCGCCTGCACGGGGATGACGAAAGACAAGGTCAACGACACTGGATCCCCGCCCCCGCCTTCGCGGGGGCAGGCTCTGCGCGGGGATGACGAAAGACAAGGCGCCGATGATCTACCCGCAGCAGATCAGCGCACAGCACTTACCCCGGCGGGAGGGGGGCTTTGTAGAATCTCGCGCAGAACATCACGTGCGCGTGCCCTGGAAAAGTGTAGGCGCACGTTGTTCATGCCGCCGCGCGACAGGCATTGCCACAAGGCTTGATCGGTGTACGCACGTTCGATGGCCGAAGCCATGGCTTCGGGCGCATCGGCAAGTAGCACGTCAGCGCCATCGGCCAAACCCATGGCCTCGGCAGCGATGCTGGTGGCGACCACCGGCAGACCCGAGGCCATGGCGGTATTGATCTTGCCTTTCACGCCAGCGCCGTAACGCAGCGGGGCGATCGACACGCGGCAGCGCTCCAGCCACGGCCGCAGATCATCGACGCGCCCATGGAATACGACGTGCGCGTCGCGTAGCGCATCGCGCGCTTGCGCATCGACGTTGCCGATGACGTGCAGGCGGAGCCCGGGCAGGCGCGGGTGCAGCAGCGGCAACACTTCCCGGGCGAACCACTGCACGGCGTCGCGGTTGGGCGGATGCTGGAAGCCGCCGATGAACAGCAGATCGGCGCGATCAGAAAACGGCGTGATCGGCTCTTGAACCTGATGAATATTGCCCACCAGGCGCAACCGCGCCCGCGGTATTTCAGCCTGCACCAGCGCAAGCTCGACATCGCTGACCAGCAGGGTGCAGTCGCTGGCGGCGATCAACGCAAGCTCGTGCGCGCGCAGCGCGTCGGCACGCTGGGTACCCGATCGAGCCAGCTTTGCCGCACGCAGCTCGCGCAGGAAATTCAGATCGACCGTATCGAAAACAACGCGCGCGCGCGGCGCGAGTCTGCGCACCTGCGCCAGCCAGACCGACGCGACCGCGTAGCGGCTCAACATGACCACCGCGAAATCGTCACCGTGGGCGCCCAGCCAGGATCGCTGGTCGCCCGGCACCACAACCTGGACGCCCACGGCACCGAGGCGCGCGACCAGCGCGAGATCCATGCGGTGGTCATCCGGCATCAGACTCACGCGCCAGCCCAGTTGACCCGCGATGCGCAGCAGTTCGACAAGGCGCAGCGACCCGGAATCGCGGGAAGCGTCCGGCAGCGTGCTTTCGATCACCAGCAGGTGCGGCCTGCCCGTTTCGGCGCGCGCGCTGGCCTCGGCCTCACGCGTTCCCGGCTGCGCTTGCTCGCGCAATGCTGTTGCCCACTTGCCGGCGAATCGCGCCTTGTTCTTCACCTGATAGCGCTTGACGCCGTGCTCGGGATCGATGCCCGCGGTCACGCCCTCGCAGTGGATCACGGTGCTGGCCGGCTGCACCAGCACGCGATGTCCCGCGGCACGCACCGCGAAGGCGAGATCGGTGTCCTCGTAGTAGGCCGGCGCATAACGGGTGTCGAATCCACCAACCTGGCGAAACAGATCGGCCGGGATCATCAGCGCCGCGCCGGATACGTAATCGCACTCGCGACGATAGAGATAGCGCGGCTGATCCGGGCTCTCGAAGCGCCCGCAATTCCAGGCGCTGCCATCGGCGAACACCAGCGCGCCGCATTCCTGCAGGCGACCATCCGGATACAACAAGCGCGCGCCGGCGATGCCGCAATCGGGCACGTCCTCGAAACAGGCACGCAGCGCATCCAGCCATCCGGGCGTGACTTGCGTGTCGTTATTGAGGAAGCACAGGAACCGTCCGCGCGCGGCTTCGGCGCCCGCGTTGCACGCACCGACAAAGCCGAGGTTGCGTGGCAAGCCGAGCAAACGCAGTCCCTGGATTTGCGCGAGCGTCGCCGCGCTTGCATCGGGCGACGCGTCGTCCACCACGATGATTTCCAGCGCGATTGCATCGCCGCTGATGGCGATTGAGCGCAGGCAAGCCAGCGTGTAGGCCAGTTGTCCATGCACCGGGATGATCACCGAGACATCCGGGTTGCTGGCGTTGGGCACCGTGAACGGCGCGAACGTCCAGTCCAAGGGCAGCAGGCGCAATTGTGATGAGGCGCGCGGGCTGCCTCTGAACTCCTGCAGCATGCGCCGCCAGGTGCCGCGCCAGCCGCGGCTGAAGAGACTGCCGCGCGCCCGTTGCGACAGCGCGAGCAGCCGGCGCATGCGCCAAGTCAGCGCCTCGGTCCAGGTCATGGGCCGGTATCAGTACCGCGAATCTCGCATGTACATAGCTGCATATTTCGATTCACCCCAAGGGAAAAGGCGTTCGAAAAATTGACCTGATTCGCGTCGAAGTTCAATTCTCTGGATGGCCAGCTTCGCTGTTGTGAAGCGACTCCCGCCTGCGCGGGGATGACGCCCGCCACCGTCATCCTGAGGGCACAACCCGAAGGATCTCGGTGTCGAACCGCAAGGTGCGAAATCAGACCGGCAGGATCTCGAGACGCTTTTCGATACGCTCGATGCGGGTGCCCATGCGATCCATGCGCACCGACTGCTCGGCGAGCACGCTGTGTACGTGGGCAAGCTCGGTCTCGACATGACCCAGACGCAGTTTGATCTCACGCACGTCCTCGCGCAGCGCGCCCAGCTCGGCACGGATCGCGCGCAAGTGTTCCAGGACCAGATCGGTGTGTTCGGACATGCAATCAGGTTAGCACGGCGCGCGCGCCGGGCAGCCGCATCGCCAACGGCTCCTCGCCGCGCGAGCCGATCCCGATTTTGCCGGACGCGATGATCTCGAACTGCCTGCGCGCGTAGGCGGACGCCGGTCACGGCCACGCATTGCATGCAGCGCGGTGCGGCGCACGGGTTGTCAGCGCAACGCCTGGAAGGACGCACTGCATGGACTTCGCGCCAGCCCGGGACTAAGGTAGTTGAAGGTACTACCAAGCGATAGCCGGAAGCCATCATGGCCACATCACTCAAGATTGATGACGAACTCAAGGGGCGCATCCAGCACCTGGCCAGCCTGCGGCAGCGATCACCCCACTGGATCATGCGTGAGGCCATCGCACAGTACGTGCAACGCGAGGAAGCCCGCGAGGACTTCAAGCGCGAGGCGCTGGCGGCCTGGAAGTCGTATCAGGAAACGGGCCTGCACCTGACTGGGCAGGAAGTTCGATCGTGGCTGAACACTTGGGGCACTGAGGCGGAAACAGAGTTGCCCAAGTGCCACGAGTAAGCGTGACCGGGGGCGCAGTACAGGGCTTGCAGCGCTGTCGTCGATTCCTGGCGACCAACAACCCGCAGGCGGCCCGACGCGCGGGACAAGCGATCGATCGGCACTTCCAGCTCCTGGAAACGACGCCGGATATCGGCAGGCCCTTGTTGGAGCTGCCGGAGCTGCGCGAAATGGTGATCGGATTCGGGGATTCGGGCTATGCCGCCCTGTACCGGCATGAACCTGCCACCGATACGGTCTATGTGCTGGCCTTCCGACATCAAAAGGAAACGGGGTATTGAGCCGATGTGTCGGCCCGGCGGAATCGGTGCCGCCTCAGTTGACCCGCCGCCTGAGGTAGTTGAGCAGGTCGATGCGCGTGATCAGACCGAGGAATTTCGGACCGTCCATGACGATGGCGATGTGGCCGCGATCGAACACCGGCATCAGTTGCGCAACCGGGGTGCGCATGTCGACGAATTCGAGCTTGCTGACCATGGCGGTGGAGACCGGATCGGCGAAGCGCGCGCTGTCGGCGTGCACGTGCATGAGCAGGTCGGACTCATCGAGGATGCCGACGATGCGCTCGTCGTCCATCACCGGCAGTTGCGAGACGTCGTACAGCTTCATGCGCTGATAGGCCACGGTCAGCGGCTCGTGTGGGCCGATCACCACGGTGTCGCGCTGCGCGTAGGGGCGCAGGATCAGATCGCGCAGATCACCGTGCTGGGTGCGCTCCAGAAAGCCGTTGTCCAGCATCCAGTAATCGTTGAACAGCTTGGACAGATACTTGTTGCCGGTGTCGCACACGAACACCACCACGCGCTTGGGCGCGGTCTGCGCGCGGCAGTACTTGAGCGCGGCGGCCAGCAGCGTGCCGGTGGAGCTGCCGCCGAGCACGCCTTCTTTCTCCAGCAGCAGGCGCGCGGTGAGGAAGCTCTCCTTGTCGCTGATGGAATAGGCCTTTTTGACGCGCGAGAAATCGCTGATCGAGGGCAGGAAGTCCTCGCCGATGCCCTCGACCATCCAGCTTGCGGACTTCTGTGACAGCGTGCCGTCGTTGATGTACTGCGCGAGGATCGAACCGACCGGATCGGCCAGCACCAGCTCGGTCGCCGGCGACGCCTTGGCCAGAAACTGCGACAGCCCGGTCATGGTGCCCGAGCTGCCGCAGCCGAACACGATGGCGTCCATGCGCCCGTCCATTTGTTCGAGGATCTCGGGGCCGGTGAACTCCGCGTGCGCGGCCGGGTTGTCGGGGTTGCCGAATTGGTTGATGAAGTACGCGCCGGGCGTGTCCTCGGCGATCTTCTTGGCCAGATCCTGGTAGTACTCGGGATGGCCCTTGGCCACGTCGGAGCGCGTCAGCACCACCTCGGCGCCCATCGCCTTGAGGTTGAAGATTTTCTCGCGGCTCATCTTGTCGGGCACCACCAGCAGCAGCCGGTAGCCCTTTTGCTGCGCCACCAGCGCGAGGCCGATGCCGGTGTTGCCGGCGGTGCCCTCGACCAGCGTGTCGCCGGGCTTGATGCGTCCCGCCTGCTCGGCGCGCTCGATCATCACCAGGCCGATGCGGTCCTTGATCGAGCCGCCTGGGTTCATGCACTCGAGCTTGAGAAACAGATCGCAGCGGCCGCTGTCGAGATGCTGCGCCTTGAGCATCGGCGTGCGACCGATGAGTTCGAGCACGGAGTTCTGGATCATGCGGAAGAACCTCGATGGTGCGCGCAAGCCCCGGATATGCCACCGCCGCGGATCGCCGCGGCGGTGGGAAGGGGCCGCGCATGGCGGCCTCGCATGATAGCGGCACGCGCCAGCGCGCGCCGTGCGGCGCGGCTGGTGAAACCGCATCGGCACAAGGATGTGCCGCCGATGTGCCGCCGCGACGGGCGCACCAGCGCGGGTCGCGACCAAGGTGGCGCGGCTTCGCCGCGACCGTTTGCTTGCACGTGATTGTTCTGAACCGGGCGGCAGGATGCCCGGTTTCGCAAACCGATCTCAGTGCGCGGGCACGCGCGCGTCCTGCCACATGCGCAGCAGGCGTTCCTTGGCGACCAGTTTCTCGCGCTTCATGCCGTTGAGCGTGGTGCCGTCCATCGGCAACACGCCGATCTCGGCATCGTGCACCTTGCTGTCCAGTTCGCGGTGACGCAGGAACAGGCGCCGGAATTCGATATTGGCCTTCATCATGGCTTCGATGTCTTCACGCGGATGATTCTCGAACATCGTGCGACCTCCACAGGGTTGATGAAACACAGGGACGCAGTCCTCTCCGACCGCGAGAGGGTGGCGCGCAGCGCCGGGGGCGGGTCGTGCATGCAGGCGTGCGCGCAAACACCGCCCGCCCGTCATGGCGGTGTCGCAGGGGTTTGCTGTGGGGCGCGGCTTGCACACCGCCGCGCCGGCTGTGCGGCGGGGCATCGGGTGGCAAGGCGCGCAATGCATGTCGGCGGGCTTCACTCCCGCGGGGAAGATACCCCGCGGCCTTTGGACCCTACTCCCGCCTGCCGGGGCTGACAAGTACTGGAGGCTGACCGGCGCGGCGCGTGTTGCTGCTGGTCACACAGTGTCTCCACGGACGCGCATCCACGTGCTTGATCCAGCGCTGACAGGCCGCAGAACAGAGGGCTGAATCTTTTCCTGCCGGAGTAGTCCCATGAGTGCCCAAGCTACCGCTTCTGCTGCGCCTGAACCCGTCGCGGCGTTGTTTTCACCACTGCGCGTCGGCGCGATCGCGGTCGCCAACCGCATCGTCATGGCGCCGCTGACGCGCAATCGCGCCGCGGCCGGCAACGTGCCCTCGCCACTGGCGGCCACGTATTACGCGCAGCGCGCCAGCGCCGGTCTGCTGATCGCCGAGGCCACGCAGATCTGCCCCGAGGGTCAGGGCTACATCGCCACGCCCGGCATCCATGCGCCCGCGCAAATCGCCGGCTGGAAGATCGTGACCGATGCCGTGCATGCCGCCGGCGGGCGCATCGTGCTGCAGCTTTGGCACGTCGGCCGCATCTCGCACACCAGCCTGCAGCCGGGTGGCGTGGCGCCGGTGGCGCCATCGGCGATCGCCGCCAAGGCCAAGACCGTGACGGCCGAAGGCCTCGTCGATGTTTCGGCGCCGCGCGCGCTGCGTCTGGACGAGATGCCGGCGCTGATCGAGACCTACCGCGTGGCCGCGCGCAATGCCATCAGCGCCGGCTTCGATGGCGTCGAGGTGCACGCCGCCAACGGTTATCTGATCGACCAGTTCCTGCGCGACGGCAGCAATCATCGCAAGGATGCCTACGGCGGCGCGATCGAGAACCGCGCGCGCCTGCTGATCGAGGTCACCGCGGCGGTGGCTGCGGCCATTGGCGCGGATCGCGTCGGCGTGCGCATTTCACCGGTCTCGCCGTTCAATGACATGAGCGACAGCGCGCCGCAGCCGTTGTTCGAGCACGCGGTCGAACAGCTCGATGCGCTGCGCATCGCCTACATCCACGTGATCGAGGGCGAGACCGGCGGGCGGCGCGATCTTGACTTCGATTTCGCCGCGCTGCGCCGCCGTTTTCGCGGCATGTGGATGGTCAACAACGGCTACGACCGCGCCAGCGCGGCGGCGGCGATCAACACCGGCGCGGCCAACTTGGTGGCCTTCGGGCGCCTGTTCATCGCCAACCCGGACCTGGTGCGGCGTTTGCGCGAGAACGCGCCACTGAATGCGCTCGACGCCAGCACGCTGTACGGCGGCGACGCGCACGGCTACACCGACTACCCGGCGCTGGATTGAGGCGCCAGCGCCCGCGTCATTCGCGCCCGGCTCGGGTCATCTCGAACGGCGCGTCGCCTTCCCGTCTCGTCACCGTGGACGGCGCGCCGCGCCGATCCGGGGGCCGGGCGCTCCCGCGCCGCAGGTCCCCCACTGGATTACCGGCTTCGCTGTTGTGAAGCGCTTCCCGCCCCCGCCTGCGCGGGGGCAGGCTCTGCGCGGGAATGACGCACATGTGGGCTTGCACGGGGATGACGAACATGTGGGCTTCGCGGGATGACGCGCAATCAAAACCACGCCCCGACTCAGTTGCGCACGCTGCGCATCATCGCCTCGGGATAGCGCAGGCCGCTGGCCGCGTCCTGCGGGAACAGCGCATCGATGCGCGCCAGCTCCGCGGCATCGAGCGAGACATCCAGCGCGCCGATGTTTTCCTCCAGGCGCGCCAGTTTGCGCGTGCCGGGAATGGGCACGATGTGCGGGTCGCGCGCCAGCACCCAGGCCAGAGCCAGTTGCGCGGGCGTGCAGTGTTTGCTGCCGGCCAAGGTGCGAATCTGCTCGACCAGCTTGAGATTCTTCTGGAAATTCTCGCCCTGGAAACGCGGGCTGTTGCGGCGATAGTCGTCGGCCTCGAAATCGTCCACGCTGTGGATGGCGCCGGTGAGAAAGCCGCGTCCCAGCGGGCTGTAGGCCACGAAGCCCACGCCGAGCCGCGCGCAGGCTGCCAGCACGCCGTCTTCCGGATCGCGCGTCCACAGCGAGTATTCGCTTTGCAGCGCGGTGATCGGATGCACGGCGCAGGCGCGCGCCAGTGTTTCCGGCCCGGCCTCGGACAGACCCAGATAGCGCACCTTGCCGGCGCGCAGCAGATCGGCCATGGCGCCGACGGTGTCCTCGATCGGCGTGCTGGTATCGACGCGGTGCTGGTAGTACAGGTCGATATGCTCCACGCCGAGACGCTTGAGGCTGGCGTCGCAGGCGCTGCGCACGTACTCGGGGCGGCCGTTGAAGCCGCGCCGCGTGGGGTCGGCGGGATCACGCTGGATGCCGAACTTGGTGGCGATGAACACCTGCGCGCGGCGCCCCTTGATGGCGCGGCCGACCAGTTGCTCGTTGGTGTACGGGCCGTACATGTCGGCGGTGTCGAGGAAATTCACGCCGCGATCGAGCGCGGACTTGATCAGCGCCTCGGAGGCGGCATCGTCGTGACTGCCGTAGAAATCGCTCATGCCCATGCAGCCCAGGCCCAGCGCGGAAACTTCGGGGCCGTTGCGGCCCAGGCGACGTGTTTGCATGCTCGATCTCCTCGCAGCGATGATGAGAGTGCTCATGTTAATGAGGCCGGCATGGGCGTGCCGTGAATAGTCTGCTGCCCACGGCTTGAGCCGACCACCGACAACCGACTCACGCACCGCGCCGCAGCGTGGTCACGGCCTCGACTTGGGCTGGTCTTGAATCGCGCGTAAGCTGGACGTAATGAAAGCCACGTCCATCAAGCGCCTGCTGGTCTGGCTGGCCGCGCTCGTCCTGCTGATCACGGCACAGGGCGCGCTGGTGCACGTCCACGCCAATGAGCTCGAAGCCGCCGCGGTGCGTTTCGCGGCGCTGCCCGTGGGGGTCGACCCCGCCGCCGCAGCGGTGCGCGCAGGCCTGTTCGATACCGCATTCCAGCCGCTGGATGGAGATGCGCTGAGCTTCGCGCAGGGCACCGCGCGCTGGTATCGCCTGCGGTTGGCCGCTGATTGGCGCGAACACAGCGCGCCGCTGCTGGTGATTCATAACGCGCGCTTCCAGCCGATCACGCTGTACGCGCCGGGCGCCGGGCGCGCGCAAGTACAGCACCATGCGCAAAGCGGGCGTGATGCGCGCTTCTCGCGGCGCGCGCTGGTGTTCGAGCTGCCGCGCGATTTGCGCGCCACGCAAAGCGTGTATCTGCGCGTGCCGGGGGCGGCGAAACGCACGCCGTTTTCCGCCCGCGTGTATCCGGAGGAGGCCTATCACGTCGACGACACCGGCTGGGTGCGCGTGATGGTGTTCTTCGAGTCGGTGCAGTTCACCATGATCCTGGTCGGACTGACGCTGTGGCTGGCGCTGCGCGATCGGCTGTACGGGTTTTTCGTGGGCTACCTGGTGCCGCAGTTCGCCTATCTGCTGATCGCCAGCGGCGATTTGTATCTGCTGCCGGGCGGCCACTGGCTGGAGCCGTTGGGCATCCGCGCGCTGTGGTTCATGGCCGCGTTGAGCACGCCGTTCGCGCTGTCATTCATCGTCGAATTTTGCGAGATGCGGCGCATCGCGCCGCGCCTGGCGCACGCGCTGTCCTGGCTGCGCTGGCCCTGGGCCGTGCTGGCCGTGACCGCGCTGCTGCCCATGGCCTGGCACGCGCGCAACAGTCTGCAGCCGGATGTCGGCAATGTGCTGTTTCTGCTCTGCGCGCTGGCTGCGATCGTGGCGGTGATCGTGGCCTGGCGGCGCGGCAGCGTGGCGGCCGGCGTGTTCCTGCTGGCGTGGATTCCGCAGTCGATCTTCACCGCGCTGCGCGCGCTGCAATTGCTGCTGCAATTGTCGCTGCCGGGTTGGTTGGAGTTCGGGCTGCCGGCGGCGCTGGCGCTGTCCAGCCTGGTGCTCACCCTGGGGCTGGGGTTGTCGACGTTGCAAGCGCGGCGCGAGCGTGACGATGCGCGCAACGAGGCGCAGCGCGATCCGCTGACCGGCCTGCACAATCGCCGCGCGCTGATGGCGCGCATCGCCGAGGCGCTGACCGAAGCGCGCCAGCAGCACGTGCCGTTGTCGCTGATTTTTCTCGATCTGGATCACTTCAAGGCTATCAATGATCGCCACGGGCACCTCGCCGGCGATGCCTGTCTGCGCATCCTCGCCGAGCGCGTGCATTCCGAATTGCGTCCCGGCGACACGCTGGCGCGCTGGGGCGGCGAGGAATTCGTGGTGCTGCTGCCGGCCACCGCGCTGGGCGAGGCCGCGCTGATCGGCGAACGCATCCGCCGCCGCGTCGAGGCCGACCCGTTCGTCGCCGGCGGCGTGGCGGTGGCGATCACCGTCAGTCTCGGCCTCTCCGGCCACACTCGCGCCGCCATCGAATCGCCCGAACAACTGATCGAACAGGCCGACGCCGCGCTGTACCGCGCCAAGGCCGCGGGCCGCAATCGCCTGATCGTGCATCCGGCGTTCGCCGCGACGCGGTAATCCACGAAAGCCGCGCCATCGGCGCAAGGCTGATCACAAACCCGGCCTGCATGATTCCCGTCGCGGCGCCGGCGTGGTTCACGTGGCGCGCGAAAGCACTGCCTGGGGTGTACTGATCAGCGTGTCACCGCGTAGCGCGGCGGCGTGATCTCGCTGACGCCCGCCACGCGCGCTAGTGCATCCAGATCGCGCGGCGCGACCCAGCCCTGCACCACGTCCAGCGCCGGCACCGCGCTGGTTTGCCGCAAGCCGGCTTGTTCCAGCGCCGCGACCAGCGCCGGCGTCACCACGTCGGCATGCACGTAAACCTGCAGGCGCCCGGCGGCATCCGCGCGCACGCTGCCGCGCGCGTAGTCGGCGGGCGCGGCGCCACCGAGCAGCGCGGCGGCGGCGGCGCGCAACGCCGGCGCGACGGGAGCCGGCGCGCGCGGCGCGGCGTCGCTTGAATTCGCTGCGTTCATCGCCGACGCCAGCGGCGGCTCGGGGCGATCGGGCGCGGGTTGCAAGGCGCAGGCACCCAGTGCGCCCAACAACACGAGCAGCAGCGGCAGGCGCGCGCGCTCATGGGCAAGGCTTGAATGCGGCAACTTCATGCTCATCGCGATTCTCCATGGTGCCCAGTCTAGGACTTGGGCGCGGCACGCCGTGACGCACTGCGCCGCAGCAGCGCGGCCAGGGCCTCGGCCAGCACCGCGCCGGTGATGGGCTTGCGCAGAAAACCGTCCATGCCGGCCGCGGCAACGAGATCGGCCTCGTCGCCACCCGAGCGCGCCGAGATCGCCAGGATCGGCAGATGCGCGCCCTCGGCTTCGCGCGCGCGCAACAAGCGCGCCACGGCAAAACCGTCAACGCCAGGTAGATCCAGATCCAGCAGCAGCGCATCGGGTTGCCAGTCGTGCAGCAGGCTCAGCGCCGCGAGGCCATCGGCCGCGTGACGCAACTGGTGCCCTTGCGCTTCGAGCAGGCCCTGCAACACGGCCACCACGGTGGGGTCATCCTCGACCAGCGCCAGTTGCAGCGGCGGCACGCTGGCAGCGTCGAGGATCGCTGCGCCAGGCTGCGCCGACGCGCGCTGCAGCGGCAGGCGCAGGCAGAAGTGACTGCCTCGCCCAGGCTGCGATTCGAGTTCCAGCGTGCCGCCCATCATCTCGGTCAGCTCGCGGCTGATGGCCAGGCCCAGCCCGCTGCCGGCGCTGCGCTGCGGCCCGTCGGCCTGCTCGTAGCGGCGGAACAGGCGCGTGCGCAGCTCGGTATCGATGCCCGGCCCGGTGTCGGCCACGGTGAAGCACAAATGCTCATCCGCGACGGACAACCCCAGCCGCACCTCGCCCTGCGCGGTGAACTTGAGTGCGTTGCCGAGCAAATTGAACAGGATCTGCTTGACGCGCAGCACATCGCCCAGCACGCGGTGCGGCAACGTGGCCGGCTCCATGTCCACCAGGAAAGCCAGGCCCTTGGCCGCCGCCAGCGGGCGCTCGGCCTCGGCCAGCTCGAAGATCAGCACCAGCGGATCGTAGGCGGTGATTTCGAGCTGCATGCGCCCGGCCTCGATGCGCGCCAGATCCAGTGCGTCGTTGACCAGCTTTTGCAGCAGGCCGCCGGAACGCGCGATGGCCTGCGCGTAGCCGCGCTGGCGCGCGTCAAGGGCCGTGCCCAGCAGCAGTTCGCTCATACCCAGCACGCCGGTCATCGGGGTGCGGATTTCGTGCCCGAGCTCGGCCAGGAAGCGCGTCT
Source organism: Metallibacterium sp. (assembly GCF_054637675.1). NCBI lineage: Bacteria > Pseudomonadati > Pseudomonadota > Gammaproteobacteria > Lysobacterales > Rhodanobacteraceae > Metallibacterium > Metallibacterium sp. The sequence goes on along the minus strand of NZ_JBTSRB010000032.1, from coordinate 23,874 downwards.
TGCTGGCGCTGGCCTGCTCGGCCACGCGCCGCCGTTCCTCGGCCAGCAACATGCGCTGCTGCTGCGCCAGACGCCGCCGCCACAGCAGCGCCAACGTCGCCAGCAGCAGCAGCGCCAGCAGCACATAACCCGCCCACGCCCATGGCGTCGCCCAGGGCGGCGCGGCCACCTCGACACGCAACGGCGCGGCCGCGCCCCAGGGACCGCCACTCATCACCTGCGCCTGCAACTCCAGTTGATAGTGGCCGGGATCGAGGCGACCGAAATTCTGCGCACCCTCGGCGCCCACCTCGACCCAGTTGTGACTCCACGGTCGCAGGCGAAAGCGGTAGCGCACGCGCGCCGGGCTCAGGTACGACAGTGCGCGCGCGGTGACGCCGAGCTCGCGCGCGCGCCAACCCAGGCGCAAGGCGCCATCGACCGGCAGCAGCGCCTGCGCATGCCCCTCGCCAGTGGCCACGATGCGCGTCAACAGCGGTGTCGGCGCCGGCACCGTGGGCGCGCGCCGCAGCGGCGCGAAGCCGAGCAGGCCACCGCGCACCGCCGTGAACAGGCTGCCGTCGGCGCCGCGCACGAAGCCGGGCGCGCTGGCGCGCAACCCGGCCAGCGCGGACTCCTCGTCGAAGCGGTCCACGCGTCCGTCGCGCGGGTCATAGCGCATCAGGCCGCGCAGCGTCGACGCCCACACGCGTCCCGCGGCGTCCACCGCCAGCGCCAACACGCGCGCACCCGGCCAGCCCCGGGCCGCGGCGATGTTGGCGCGCAACCGCGCACGGCCATCGGCGGCGAGCCGGTACTCCTGCAGCCGCCCCTTGCGCGCCAGCCAGAAACCGCTGGGCGTGAACGCGATGGCATCGACCACGCCGGGCGCGACGCCGGGGACGGCGCGCAGCGCGCCAGCGGCGTCGAGACGATCCAACCCGGCCACCGAACCGCGCCACAGGCGCCCGTCATGCACCGCCAACGCCTCGGTTTGCTGCTCGGCCGTGCTGGACGTCGGCGTCGCCACCGCGCTGACCGCCAGCGTGCGCAAGTCCACGCGCCCGACGCCGTGCATCGGATCGGCGAAATACAGCGCGCGCTCACCATCCAGCACGATCAGCGCGATCCCCGAGCCGGCCGTCAGCGGCCACGGCGGCGACAGCTTCCGCCAGTGCGAAGCGCGCCGACGCACGTACAAATCCCCACCGGCGCTGAGCCACAGCCGGCCCCGCGCATCTTCGGCCAGCGCATCGACGCGGATCGGCCGCGGCAGCGGCGACGGCAGATTTCGCACCGCGCCCGTGGCGGGATCGAGGCGTCCGATCCAGCCCTGCGCGTTGCCCAGCAGCACGCTGTGGTCGGCACCCTTGCACAACGCGGTGAAAGCGCCAAAGGGCAGGCTGCGCGGATCATCGGGCAGGTGCCGGAACAGACTGAAGGCGCGCCAGTCCGGCGGCAGATAGGCCAGCCTGCCGCTGTTCGAGCTCAGCCACAGACCACCCTCGCGATCGCGCAGCAGGCCGATGATGCGCCCCTCCGGCAATCCTCCGCGCAGTTGCGGCTGCGGCGGGAACAGGCTCCAGCGCCCGGCCGCATCGCGGTAGCGCAGGCCGTTGTTGCAAGCCAGCCACAAACCACCCGCGCCATCGGTGACGCTGCTGTAGCACACGCCGCCGCCGCCGGGCACTGGCAGCGCCTGCGGTGCGGCGCCATCGGTCGCGGCGGCATGCTCGATCAGATACAGGCCGCGCGTGGTCACCGCGCGCAGGCTCGCGCCCTGCCCGGCGATCGACAACACCACCGCGCGCTGGCCATCGGGAAAATGCACGTGCTGGATGCGGCCATCGGCGCGGCGCACGTCCAGCCCGGCCAGGGTGCCGATCCACAGATTCCCGTCCGGCGTGGCATGCAGGCTGAGCACGACATCCGACACCAGGCTGCTCGCATCACCCTTGTGGTGGCGCACTTGCGTGATGTGGCCGCGCGGACCCAGTCGCGCCAGACCGCCGGCGTAGGTACCCACCCAGATCGCGCCATCCGGCGTCTGCGCCAACGCGAACACGTCGTTGGCGCCGAGGCTGTGCGCGTCACCGGGCTTGTGTACCCAGCGCTGGAAACCGTAGCCGGGAATGTAGTGCAGCAGCCCGGTACCCTCGCCGCCGGCCCACAGCCCGCCCTTGGCGTCGACCAGCAGCGCCGAGATGTCATTGCCGGGCAGCGAATGCGCGTCGCTGGTGTCGTGGCGGAACACCTTGAAGTGCACGCCGTCGTAGCGCACCAGCCCATCGCGCGTGCCAATCCAGATGAAGCCGGCGTGGTCTTGCACGGCCATGTAGGTGCCGGCATCGGGCATGCCGTCGCGGCGATCGTAATCGCGGAATTGCGGGATCGGCAACAGCGTGCGCGGCGGCGCGGCAAAGGCACTCACGTCCGGCGCCGACGCGGCGCTGACCTGCGCGCAAGTCAGCGCCAACGCCAGCATGCACGCGAGCCGCCACCTCCCGCGTCCCGCCCGCCGCTTGAGCCACGATCCGTTCATAGGTCTCCCTGCGCCGGCATGATGCCATTACCCATGCCGGGTCGGGCGGGCGCTGGACGCGTGCCGTGAAATCACTGTTCACCGCCCGCGCACGCTGGCATGGCCATAATGCGCGGAGTTTCAGCCACGGAACCCGCGATGCGAGCGCCAATACTGTGCTGCCTGCTGTTGCTCGGCTGCCTGCTGGCGCCGCTGACGCGGGCGGCCGAGTACCGCTTCGACCCGGTGCATAGCGCGCTGGTGTTTTTCGTCGATCACGACGGTTACAGCGACGCCGTGGGACGGCTGAAAATCGCGCGCGGCTGGTTTCGCTTCGATGAAAAGAACTGGGCGGCATCCAAGGTCGTGGCTGATATCGCGCTGGGCTCGGTGGACATGGATGACAAGGGTTGGGACCGCGTGGTGGCCGGCACGGATTTCCTCGACGCCAAGGCGCGCCCGTATGCGCACTTCGTCAGCACCTCGGTGGAGAAAACCGGGCTGGACACCGGCATCCTCTACGGCCAGCTCACCCTGCGCGGCCACACCGAGGGTCTGGCCTTTCCGTTCCGTTTCAACAAGCGCGCGTTCACCATTTACGGCCTGCACACGGTGGCCGGCTTCACCGGCATCGCCACGCTGGACCGCAAACTGTGGGGCATGGATGCGTTCGACAGCGTCGTGGGAGTGAAGGTGAAAGTGCTGCTGGAAATCGAAGGCATCGAGGATGGCGGCGCCGAACGCGATTACCAGCGCGCCGTCGCGGTGTCCAAGCCAGGAGACGCGCGATGAACTGGCGCAGCACCGCGCACCACTGGGGCGTCATCGCCAAGACATTCCACTGGCTGGTGGCGCTGGGCATCTTCGCGCTGGCCGGCATCGGCTTGTACATGGTCGACATGCCGCTGGGCATGGCCAAGCTCAAGGTGTATCTGCTGCACAAGGCGCTGGGCGTGACCGTGCTGGCGCTGGTGCTGTTGCGCCTGCTGTGGCGGTTGTTCGATCGCCACCCACACTATCCGGCGGACATGCCGCGCTGGCAGGTGGGCGCGGCGCACGCCAGCCACGCGCTGCTGTATCTGCTGTTGCTGCTGCTGCCGATCTCGGGCTGGGTATACAACTCGGCCTCGGGATTTCCGCTGCCATGGTTCGGGTTGCTGCAATTGCCGGCGATCGCGCCGGTTTCCAAGTCGCTGGCGCACGTGGCGCTGAACGTGCACGAGACCGCGTTCTGGGTGCTGGCGGTGGTGGTGCTGCTGCATATCGCGGCGGCGCTGGATCATCACTTCCGGCATCGCGACACGGTGCTCGCGCGCATGCTGCCGTGGCGCTACCGCGGCCGCGTATCGAATACCCGAGGAGATACCCCATGAAGCGCTTGCTGATTCGTTCCACCGCAGCGTTCGCGATGCTGCTCGCCACACTGCTGGCGCCCGCCGCGCAGGCGCAGAGCTGGGCGCTGCAGCCGGGCAGCACGCTGGGCTTCAGCACCACCTTCGAGGGCGCGCGGTTCAGCGGCCAGTTCAGGCAGTTCAGCGCGGTCATCGCGTTCGATCCGGCGCACCCGCAGACCTGCACGCTGCAGGCGAGCATCCAGCTCGCCAGCGCGAATACCGACAACGCCGACCGCGACAAGATGCTGCCCACGACGGATTTCTTCGACGTCGCGCATTTTCCGCAGGCGCATTACCAGGGCGGCCAGTGCCAGCCCGACGGTCCCGCTGGAAGCTACCGCGCGCAGGGCACGCTGACGCTGCGCGGGGTGAGCAAGCCGGTGCCGCTGAGCCTGCACTTCAGCATGCGAGGCAAGAGCGCGCTGCTGACGCTCGACGCCACGGTACCGCGCCTGGCTTTCGAGGTGGGCAGCGGGCAGTGGGCCAGCGCCAGCGCGATCGGCCTGGATGTGGCGGTGCACGGCATCTTGAAGCTGGCGCCGGGCGGCTGAGATCGCTCGCCTCTCAGTGTGGCAAGCGCACCATCTGCGTGCCGCTGAATCGATCGTGCAGCGTGCGCCGCGCGCGATCGAACAGCAGCGCCGCGTAGTCGATCAGCCACAGCGCGGCGACCGCCAGCAAGGCCACGCGCGGCGCCCACAGATAACCCAGCAGCAATGCCAGCAATGGCAGCGCCGCGCTACCGGCGCGCAGCAGCGCGCGTCCAACGCGCGGCGCCGCGGACGTGCCAACCGCGACCACGCGCAGGCGCCAGGCGCGCGCACCGATGGTTTGCCCACCCAGCGTCCACGACAGCACGAAGTAGGCGCACACCACGCCCAGTTGCAGCAGTTGATACAGCAGCGGCACCTGCGCATGGCCACCGTGCATGCCGATCAGCCGCGCCTGCGTGGCCAGTTGCGCGGACAGCGCCACCACCAGCAGCAGCGCGAGCACGATCAACAAGTCATACTGCAACGCGGCGAGACGGCGCGGGATCGAGGCTGGCTGCGGTGTGGTGATCGACATGCCGGGACCGGCTTGCGGCGCGCGCGCGCCGGGGCCAGCATCCTGCCATGGAACCCGACGCACGCCGCGCAACCACGCGCACGACACCCCACGCCGCGCCGCGCGGCAAGCCCGCGCCCACCGCGCTGACAGCCGCCGATCACGCCGGCATCGAGCGTTTTCTGGAACAATTGTGGGCCGAGGACGGGCTGGCCGATCGCACCCTGGCCGCGTATCGCAACGATCTGGGCAGCTTCGCGCGCTGGCTGGCGCCGCAAGGCATCGCGCTGAGCGAAGCCGGACGCGAGGCGATCCTGCGCTACCTTGGCGAACGCGGCGCGCGCGGGCTCAAGGCGCGCAGCAACGCGCGCCTGATCTCGACCTTGCGCCGCTTCCACGCCGCGCGCCTGAAGGCCAACGGCGGCGGCGAAGATCCCACCGCGCTGCTGGATTCGCCCAAACTGCCGCGCGGCTTGCCCAAGGCGCTGGGCGAGCGCGAGATCGAGTCCTTGCTGGCCGCGCCCGACACCGCCACGCCACTGGGCCTGCGCGATCGCACCCTGCTGGAGTTGATGTACGCCTGCGGCCTGCGCGTCAGCGAGCTGGTCAACCTGCCGCTGGCCGCGCTCAACCTGCGCCAGGGCGTGCTGCGCATCGACGGCAAGGGCGGGCGCGAACGTCTGGTGCCGATCGGTGAGGTGGCGATGGATTGGCTGGAGCGCTATCTGCGCGAGGCGCGCCCGCTGCTGGCCGGCGCGCGTCGGCCCGAGGCGCTGCTGCTCACGCGCCGCGCCAGCGGCATGACCCGGCAGATGGCGTGGACGCTGATCAAGCGCCACGCGCGCAAGGCCGGCATCCCCGCGCAACGCATCTCACCGCACGTGCTGCGCCACGCCTTCGCCACGCACCTGCTCAACCACGGCGCCGACCTGCGTGCCGTGCAGATGCTGCTCGGCCACGCCAGCCTGTCGACCACGCAGATCTACACCTTGGTCGCGCGCGAGGGACTCAAGCGCCTGCACGCGCGGCATCATCCGCGCGGCTGACGCGCGATCGACCCGGCAACGCCGCCGGCTCCCGGCCCGGCGCCGCGTACCGACCGCGGTGACGCTGCAAGGGGCGATGGAGCGCCGCATTCTTTTTGCCGTCATCTCCGCGCAAGCGGGGATCCAGCGGATCTTGCGCGGCGTTTGTCTGGATCCCGGCTCGGCGCTGCGCGCCGTCCGGGATGACGTCACAAAGAAAGGGTGCCGGCCCGGCAGGACAGGCCGGCCCGGCGCCGCGTACCGACCGCGGTGACGCTGCAAGGGGCGATGGAGCGCCGCATTCTTTTTGCCGTCATCACCGCGCAAGCGGGGATCCAGCGGATCTTGCGCGGCGTTTGTCTGGATCCCGTCCTGGAATCGCGGGGAGTCACCCGCGCGGCGCGTCCGGCTGCGCATCCGGCGCGGCGCGGCGGAACGCCTCCAGCGCCATGCACGCGGCGTGGATGCGGCGCACGGTGGGAAACGGCGTCAAGTCCACGCCCCAGCGCTGCGCGCTGAGCACTTGCGGCACCAGGCAGCAATCGGCCAGCGTGGGCCGATCGGCCTCGCAGAAACTGCCGGTGGACGGGTGCTCGGCCAGCGTCGTTTCCAGCGCCTCGAAACCGCTGCCGATCCAGTGCTGCATCCAGCGCTGGCGCTCGACCTCGGGCACGGCGAACTCGCGATCGAGATACTTCAGCACGCGCTGGTTGCCCAGCGGATGCATGTCGCAGGCGATGCCCAGCGCGATCGCGCGCACGCGCGCACGGTCGCGCGCCACCGGCGGCAGCAGCTTGCTCTCGCCGTCGTAGGCCTCGTCCAGATACTCGATGATCGCCAGCGACTGGCGAAACACGCGCTCACCATCAAGCAGCGTGGGCACCAGCCCCTGCGGATTGAGCCGGCGGTATTCGGCGCTGTGCTGCTCGCCCTCGCCGGCGACCAGATTGACCGTGCGCAACTCGTAGGCCAGCCCCTTGAGGTTGAGCGCGATGCGCACGCGAAACGCGGCGCTGGAACGCCAGTAGCTGTACAGAACCAGCGGACTGCTCATGGATCACCTCGGACGAAAACGGCGGCTGCGCCGCGCATCGCGCATTGAATCACGCGCATGCCGCCGTGCGTAGCACGATTTGCAGTTGCACTGCAGCAATTGCGAGACTGCGCACCTGTGACTGCTGCGACCACCACGCGCTCCCGCATCGTCATTGCCACGCAAGCCCGAAACGCCACGCCACAGCGCAGTGGATCATCCATGGCTTTCAAGCCGTGGCAGGCACTGGATCTCCGCCCCCGCCTTCGCGGGGGCAGGCTCTGCGCGGAGATGACGAGCCGCAAGCACCCTCCAGCCAGACCAGTCGGAAGCCCCCCATGATCCTTTCTCCGCATGACCGACCTCGACCTGCGCGGCAAGCGCGTGCTGATCCGGGAAGGCGAGCCGGCGGCTTTGGCGCGCTGCTTTGAATAGCAGTGCGCGCCGGCGAGCGCCCGGCCAGGACGGCCGGGCCGAACAGCGCACCATGGACGGTTGCTGGCGCAGACTCACGCGCTTGCCCTCCCTTTTCCCACCCTGACCCGGAGCCCCCATGTCCTTTCTCCGCATGACCGACCTCGACCTGCGCGGCAAGCGCGTGCTGATCCGGGAAGACTTGAACGTGCCGCTCAAGGACGGCCGCATCACCTCCACGCAGCGACTGCAGGCCGCGCTGCCCACGTTGCGCGCGGCGCGCGATGCCGGCGCGCGCGTGCTGGTGCTGTCGCATCTGGGCCGACCCAGCGAGGGCGTATTCGAGGCCAGCGAATCGCTGGCGCCGGTCGCTGATTGGTTGAGCAAGGCATTGGGCCAGCCGGTGCGGCTGCAACGCGATTATCTCGACGGCGTCACGGCGGTGCCCGGCGAGATCGTGCTGCTGGAAAACTGCCGCATGAATCCCGGTGAGGGCAAGGATGACGCCGCGCTGGCGGCGAAGTACGCCGCGCTGTGCGACATCTTCGTCATGGACGCCTTCGGCACCGCGCACCGCGCGCAGGCCTCGACGCACGGCGTGATTCTGGCGGCGAAAATCGCCTGCGCCGGACCGTTGCTGGCGGCCGAGCTGGATGCGCTGGGCCGCGCGCTGCGGCACCCGGCCAAGCCGCTGCTGGCGATCGTCGCCGGCGCCAAGGTGTCGACCAAGCTGACCCTGCTGGAGAACCTCATCGGCAAGGTCGATCAGCTCATCGTCGGCGGCGGTATCGCCAATACCTTTCTCGCCGCGCAGGGCCTGCCGGTGGGCAAATCGCTGTGCGAGCCGGATCTGATCGAGGCCGCGCGGCGCGTGCTGGCCAGCGCGCAGGCGCGCGGCGCGGACGTGCCGCTGCCGGTGGACGTGGTGGTGGCGCCGCGCTTCGCCGCCGACGCGCCGGCCACGGTCAAGCCGGTGGCGCGGGTCGGCGCCGAGGACATGATCCTCGACATCGGCCCCGAGACCGCCGCGCACTACGCGGCGCTGATCGCGCGCGCCGGCACGGTGCTGTGGAACGGGCCGGTCGGCGTGTTCGAGTTCGATGCCTTCGGCCACGGCACGCGGACGCTGGCGCAGGCCATCGCCACCGCGCCGGCGTTTTCCATCGCCGGCGGCGGCGACACCCTGGCGGCGGTGGACAAGTACGGCATCGGCGATCGCGTCGGCTACATCTCCACCGGCGGCGGCGCGTTTCTGGAATTCCTCGAAGGCAAGGAGCTGCCCGCGGTGACCGCGCTGCGCCAGCGCGCGCGGGGCTGAGCCGTGCCGCCCAGCCTGTGGCTGTTCGATCTCGACGGCACGCTGATCGATTCCGCGCCCGGCATCCACGCCAGCATCGACCACGCGCTGACCGGCGTCGGACGGGCGCCGCTGGCGGATGCGCGATTGCCGGACTGGATCGGACCGCCACTGCGCGAAAGCTTCGCGCGCCTGCTGCCCGATGCCGCCGCGGTGGAAACCGCCGTCACGCTGTACCGCGAGCACTACGCCGCGCGCGGCTGGGCCGGGCACCGCGTGTATCCCGGCATCCCCGAGTTGCTGCAACAACTCGCTGACCGTGGCGCACGGCTGGCGGTGGTCACCAGCAAGGTCGAATGCTACGCGCGCCAGATCGTGCACGCCGCGCCCTGGGGCCGCGACTTCACCGCCGTGTATGGCGTCAGCGAGGCCAGCGCGCATTCCGAGAAAGCCGCGCAGATCGCACAGGCGCTGCGCGATTTCGCGGTGCCCGCGATGGACGCGGTCATGCTCGGCGACCGCCACTACGACATCGAAGGCGCACGCGCTTGCGGCGTACGCGCGATGGGCGCGCTATGGGGCTACGGCACGCGCGCCGAGTTGATGCGGGCCGGCGCCGACGCCTTGGTCGAGTCCCCCGCCGCGCTGGCACAATGGGCCTCTTTGGGCGTATCGCCCGCACTCCGCGAGGACTCCCGCGCATGACCACCTTGCTCGTCACCGGCGGCGCCGGCTTCATCGGCGGCAACTTCGTGCTCGAAGCGCTGCGCCAACCCGGCATGCGCGTGATCAATCTGGACAAGCTCACCTACGCCGGCAATCTGGACACGCTGGCGGTGCTGCGTGGCAATCCGCAGCACGTGTTCGTGCGCGGCGACATCGGCGATCGCGCGCTGGTCGCGCGCCTGCTGGCCGAGCACGCCGTGGATGCGGTGCTCAACTTCGCCGCCGAATCGCACGTCGATCGCTCCATCGACGGTCCGGCCGAGTTCGTGCAAACCAACGTGGTCGGTACGCTGGCGCTGCTCGAGGCGGCGCGCGACTACTGGAAAGCGCTGCCGCTGGCGCGTCAGGACGGGTTTCGCTTTCTGCACGTGTCCACCGACGAGGTGTACGGCTCGCTGGGTCCGCTCGGCGCCTTCACCGAGACCACGCCGTATGCGCCCAACTCGCCCTATTCGGCGTCCAAGGCAGCATCCGATCACTTGGTGCGCGCCTTCCACCACACCTATGGCCTGCCCACGCTGACCACCAACTGCTCGAACAATTACGGGCCGTACCAGTTTCCGGAAAAGCTCATCCCGCTGACCCTGCAGAAGGCCTTGGCCGGCGAAGCGCTGCCGGTGTACGGCGATGGCCGCAACGTGCGCGACTGGCTATACGTGGGCGACCACTGCGCCGCCATCCGCCGCGTGCTGGAAGCCGGGCGCGTGGGCGAGACCTACAACATCGGCGGCAACTCGGAGCGCGAGAATATCCAGGTGGTGCGCGCCATCTGCGCGCTGCTGGATGCGCGCCAGCCACTGGCGGACGGGCGCCGCCGCGAGAGTCTGATCAGCTTCGTCAAGGACCGCCCCGGCCATGATCGCCGCTACGCCATCGACGCCAGCAAATTGCAGCGCGAACTGGGCTGGGCGCCAGCGCACGATTTCGAGCATGGGCTGGCACGCACCGTGGACTGGTATCTGGAAAACCAGTCCTGGGCGCGGCGCGTGCTCGACGGCAGCTATCGCATGCAGCGCCTCGGCGCGCGGTGAGGAGCACGACATGAGCACGCACGACACGCGCAAGGGCATCATCCTCGCCGGCGGCTCCGGCACGCGCCTGTATCCGATCACCCAGGCGATCAGCAAACAACTGCTGCCGGTGTACGACAAGCCGATGATCTACTACCCGCTGGGCACGTTGATGCTGGCCGGCATCCGCGAGGTGCTGATCATCAACACCCCGCACGAGCAGGCCATGTTCCAGCGCCTGCTGGGCGACGGCAGCCAGTGGGGCATGCGCATCGCATACGCCGCGCAGCCCTCGCCGGATGGCCTCGCGCAGGCCTACCTGATCGGCCGCGAATTCGTCGCCGCGCAGCCCTCGTGCCTGATCCTCGGCGACAACCTGTTCTACGGCCACGGCTTCACCGAGCAACTGCGTGCCGCTGGCGCGCGCACCCTGGGCGCCACCGTGTTCGGCTACTGGGTACGCGATCCCGAGCGCTACGGCGTGGCCGAGTTCGATACCAATGGCCGCGTGGTCGGGCTGGAGGAAAAACCCGCGCAGCCGCGCTCCAACTATGCCGTCACCGGCTTGTATTTCTACGACGGTCGCGCCAGCGATTTCGCCGCCAGCCTGAAACCCTCGCCGCGCGGCGAGCTGGAAATCACCGATCTCAACCGCTGCTATCTGCGCGACGGTTCGCTGATGCTGGAAAAACTGGGCCGCGGCTACGCCTGGCTGGATACCGGCACGCACGAATCGCTGGTGCAGGCGTCCAACTACATCGAAACCATCGAGAACCGGCAGGGGCTGAAGGTGTGCTGCCCCGAGGAAATCGCGTACCTCAATGGCTGGATCGACCGCGCGCAGCTCGAACGTCTGGCCGCGCCGCTGGCCAAGACCGGCTACGGCCAGTATCTGCTGGCGCTGGTCCGCGAAACCGAGCGCCCGCAGTGAAGCGCATCGATACCGAGCTGCCCGGCGTGTGCATCCTCGAACCGGATGTGCATGGCGACACGCGCGGGTATTTTTTCGAGAGCTTCCACGCCGCCAAGTTCGCCGCGCTGGGGCTGGATCTGCACTTCGCGCAAACCAATGTCTCGCGCTCGGCATACGGCGTGCTGCGCGGTCTGCATTATCAGTGGCCGGGCGCGCAGGGCAAGCTGGTCGGCGTGCTTGAAGGCGAGGTGTGGGACGTGGCGGTGGACATCCGCCGCGGCTCGCCCACGTTCGGGCGCTGGACGGCGGCGAGCCTCGGCGCCGAAAACCATCGGCTGTTCTGGATTCCAGAAGGCTACGCGCACGGCTTTTGCGTGCTCAGCGCGCACGCCACCTTCATGTACCAGTGCACCACGCTGTACGACGCCTGCGCCGACGCCAGCGTGCGCTGGGACGACGAGGAACTCGCCATCGCCTGGCCGCTGCACGCGCCACTGCTCTCGGCCAAGGACAGCGCTGCCCCGCGCCTGCGCGAGATCGATGCCGCGCGCCTGCCCGAATACCGCGCATGAAGATTCTGCTGCTGGGCGCGGGCGGGCAGGTGGGCTTCGAGCTGATGCGCGCGCTGGGGCCGCTGGGCGCGCTGTTGCCGGCCACGCGCGACGGCACGCTGCCGGGTGGCGCGCGCTGCCGCGTGGCCGATCTTGGCGCGGATGCATCCACGCTGCGCGCGCTGCTGGATGACGCCGCGCCGGATCTGATTGTCAACGCCGCCGCCTACACCGCCGTCGATCGCGCCGAGGATGAGCCCGCGCTGGCACGGCGCATCAACGCCGAGGCCGTGGACACGCTGGGGCGCTGGGCCGCCACGCGCGGCGTGCCGGTCATCCACTACTCCACCGATTACGTGTTCGATGGCAGCGGCCAGCGCGCGTGGCGCGAGGATGATGCGACCACGCCACTGGGCGTGTACGGCGCCAGCAAACTGGCCGGCGAACAGGCGTTGCGCGCCAGCGGCACGCCACACCTGATTCTGCGCACCGCCTGGGTGTACGCCGCGCGCGGTCGCAATTTCCTGCGCACCATGCTGCGCCTCGCCGCCGAGCGCGACACCTTGCGCGTGGTCAGCGACCAGTTCGGCACGCCCACGCCGGCGCGGCTGATCGCCAACGCGACCGCCGCGATGCTGGCGCGCATCACGCCGCGCGGGCGCTTCGCCGCGGACACGCCCTGGGGCACGTATCACCTCACCGCCAGCGGCCACACAAGCTGGCATGGTTTCGCCACCATGCTGCTGCAGGCGGCGCATCGCGCCGAATTGATCGCGCGCATGCCATCCGTGCAGGCGATCACCACGGCCGAGTATCCGACCCGCGCGCAACGCCCGGCCTGGTCGGTGCTGGATTGCACTCACGCGCAGCAAACCTTCGCCCTGCATCTGCCGCCGTGGCCGGTGGCGCTGGATGCCGTGATCGGGGAGTTGGCCGGCTGCGGCACGCGGGGGTAGTTCGCTGAAGCGGGAGTGTTCGCGCTTGCGTGAACGATCGCTTTTGCCTTTGACTGCGCAAGGTTGCCCGGCGCTGCGCGCCATCCTTCGGCAGGCTCAGGACAGGCTGCTGTCCAGAGGCGAGGAGGATGGGGCCTTGGCAAGCTCGGGGTGACAACCGCAAGGCCCTCATACGAAATTGCGATCCAATGTCGAGAATGATCAGGCTGTCATTCCCGCGCAGAGCCTGCCCCCTCCATTTCTCATCCCCGCGCAGGCGGGGATCCAGAACGTGAAATCGTGCGGCGAAGTCACTGGATCCCCGCCTGCGCGGGGATGACGAGCCGACTTGCACGGGGGTGACGAGCCAACTTGGGGGATGACGAGCCAACTTGCGCTGGGATGACGAGCCAAAACGGCCTGGCCGTTCGCTCGAAGAATCTGGTCTTGTTGAATGCACATTGATGTCAGGGCGCGATACGCGTGCCATCCCCTGCTGGCAGAATGCGCAGGTCACGCGCCGAGCCGAACGGATGGAACGCATCACCGCCCGCCAGTTGTTCGAAAAAGTCAACGAGCGCCTCGCGCTGCGTTGGGTGGCCGGCGTGCGCGGCGAGAGCCGCTTGCTTGAGCCCAGCGCCGGGCGCGAACGCCGACCGTCCCTGGTGGGCTATCTCAATGTGATCTACCCCAATCGCGTGCAGATCGTTGGCAGCGAGGAACTGGCTTATCTTGACGGGCTGGAGCCGCGCCAGCGTTGGGAAACGCTGCAAAAGATCTTCGTGCATCGCCCGGTGGCGGTGATCGTGACCAAGGATCAGGCCGTACCGGCGGACTTGCGTGAAGCCGCCGAGGACAGCGACACACCACTGTGGATCAGCGCGCAGCGCGGGCACGAAATCTACACCTGGCTGCAGTACCACCTGACGCGCGTGCTGGCGCGCGCGCAAACCCTGCACGGCGTGCTGATGGAGATCTACTCGATCGGCGTGCTGGTGACCGGCGAACCGGGCACCGGCAAGAGCGAGCTGGCGCTGGACCTGATCACGCGCGGACATCGTCTGGTGGCCGACGACGCGCCCGAGTTCAGCCTGATCGCGCCGGACGTGATCGACGGCGCCTGCCCGGAGCTGCTGCGCGATCTGCTGGAAGTGCGCGGGCTCGGCGTGCTCAACGTGCGCGAGATGTACGGCCACACCGCGGTGAAGGATTCCAAGTATCTGCGCCTGGTGCTGCACCTGCTGCCCTCTGGCGAGCACAGCGGCGATCGCGACGGCATGCAGCGCCTCACCGGCGTGCTCGGCCAGCGCGAGATCCTCGGAGTCAGGATGCCGCAGATCACCATCCCGGTGGCGCCGGGGCGTAATCTTGCGGTGCTGGCCGAAGCCGCGGTGCGCAATCACATGCTGAAGAGCAAGGGCATCGACCCCGCGCAGACCTTCATCGATCGCCAAGCGCACCAGATGCAGAAGCTGCCGCCATGGTGAGCGTGATCGATGCTAACGCACCGCGTTTGATGGTGCTCAGTGGTCTGTCCGGCGGCGGCAAGACGGTGGCCTTGCGCACTCTCGAAGACCTCGGTTTTTACTGCGTGGACAACCTGCCCGCGGCGCTGATTCCGGCGCTGGCTGATGCGCTCACCGCCGGCAATGGCGGCCCGCAGCGCATCGCGGTGGGCATCGACGTGCGCACGCAGGGCGACGATCTCACGCGCATGCCGGGCGTGCTGGCGCAACTGGCCGCGGCGGGCACGCCGGCCGAACTGGTGTTCCTGCACGCGCGCGACGAGGTGCTGATCAAGCGCTATTCGGAAACGCGGCGGCGCCATCCCCTGTCCGCGCAGGGCTTGTCGCTGGCCGGAGCGATCGCGCGCGAGCGCACGCTGCTGAAACCGCTGAGCGCGATCGCCGAGCGCCAGATCGACACCAGCGAGCTCAACGTGCACCAGTTGCGCCGGCTGATCGCCACCAGCTACGGGCTGCGTGGCGATGGGCTGACACTGCTGTTCGAGTCCTTCGCGTTTCGCCGCGGACTGCCGCCGGATGCCGATTTCGTGTTCGACGCGCGCTGCCTGCCCAACCCGCACTGGGATCCGGCGCTGCGTCCGCTGTCGGGACGCGACGCCGCGGTGCGCGCCTATCTCGATGCGCAGCCGCTGGCGCAGCAATTCGCGCAGGATCTGGAGCAGATGCTGGAGCGCTGGCTGCCGCACTTCGTGCAGGAGGACCGCAGCTACGTCACGGTCAGCATCGGCTGCACCGGCGGACGTCACCGCTCGGTGTATCTGGCCGAGCGC
Source organism: Metallibacterium sp. (assembly GCF_054637675.1). Taxonomy (NCBI): domain Bacteria; kingdom Pseudomonadati; phylum Pseudomonadota; class Gammaproteobacteria; order Lysobacterales; family Rhodanobacteraceae; genus Metallibacterium; species Metallibacterium sp. The sequence goes on along the minus strand of NZ_JBTSRB010000032.1, from coordinate 8,733 downwards.
CTGACCGAGCACTTCCGCGAGCGTCACACGCAGGTGCTCACCTTTCATCGCGAGCTGGAATGACCATGGCCAGCGGCATCCTGCTCGTCACCCATGCCGGCGTGGCCACGGCGCTGATCGCCGCCGCGCGCCACGTGCTGGTGCAACTGCCGGACACGCTGGACAGCGTCGAGCTGCCCGCCGATGCCGATCCCGAGCAGTCGCTGCGAGAAGCCACGCGGCACGCCGCCAGCCTTGATCAGGGCGCGGGCGTGCTGGTGCTGTCCGACCTGTACGGCGCCACGCCCTGCAACATCGCGCAGCGCCTCAGCGAACACCGCGCGCGTCTGCGCTGGGTCGCCGGCCTTAACTTGCCCATGCTGCTGCGCGTGCTCAACTACGCCGCGCGCCCGCTCGACGAGCTGGCTGAAATCGCCGTCAGCGGTGGTCACACCGGCATCCGCATCGACCACGAACCCTGCTGAGCGCGTCGACGCACCCGCAGCGCTGGCATCACGGCGCGCACCATCGCACACTTGCACATTCCCATGGAGTTGCCATGACCACTGCTTCATTCACCCGCGAACAACTGCTGGCCTGCGGCCGCGGCGAGTTGTTCGGCCCCGGCAACGCGCGCCTGCCGCTGCCCAACATGCTGATGATGGATCGCATCACCAGCATCTCGGATACGGGTGGCGCGCAGGGCCGCGGTTATATCGAGGCCGAGTTCGATATCCATCCGGATCTGTGGTTTTTCGGCTGTCACTTCGAGGGCGATCCGGTCATGCCGGGCTGCCTCGGACTGGACGCACTGTGGCAACTGGTGGGTTTTTTCCTGGCCTGGCAGGGGCTGCCCGGGCGCGGCCGCGCGCTCGGCGTCGGCGAGGTGAAGTTTTCCGGTCAGGTGCTGCCCACGGCGCGCCTGGTGACTTATCAGATCGACATGCGCCGGGTGATGCGCCACAAGCTGGCCATGGCCATCGGCAATGGCCGCATGCTGGTCGACGGGCGTCCGATCTACGCGGCCAGCGATCTGCGCGTCGGCCTGTTCACCGACACCACGGGCTTCTGAGCATGAGCGACAAACGCATCGTCATCACCGGCATGGGCATCGTTTCGTGCCTGGGCAACGACGCGGACACGGTCAGCGGCGCGCTGCGCGACAGCCGCAGCGGCATCGGCCACGTGCCCGAATACGTCGAAATGGGCCTGCGCAGTCATGTCGCCGGCGTACCACGGATCGACCTCGACGCCGCCATCGATCGCAAGCTCAAGCGCTTCATGGGCGATGCCGCGGCCTACGCCTGCGTGGCCATGCAGGATGCCATCGTCGATGCCGGGCTGACGCCCGAGCTGGTGCGCAGCGTGCGTAGCGGCCTGATCGCCGGCTCCGGCGGCGGCTCGCCGGCCAGCCAGATAGAAACCGCCGACCTGTTGCGCACGCGCGGTGTGCGCCGCGTCGGCCCGTACATGGTGCCGCGCTCGATGTGCTCGACGGTGTCGGCGGGTCTGGCCACGGCCTTCGGCATCCGTGGCATCAGTTATTCGCTGTCGGCCGCCTGCGCCACCTCGGCGCACTGCATCGGCGCCGCCGCGCAGCAGATTCGGAGCGGCGCGCTGGACGTCGTGTTCGCCGGCGGCGGCGAGGAAGTGCACTGGGGCATGACCGCGCAGTTCGACGCCATGGGCGCGCTGTCCACGCACTTCAATGACACCCCGGCGCGCGCCTCGCGCCCTTACGACGCCACGCGCGACGGCTTCGTCATCGCCGGTGGCGGCGGCATGCTGGTGCTGGAAGACCTCGAACACGCGCGGCGCCGCGGCGCGCGCATCCATGCCGAGCTGGTCGGCTATGGCATCAGCTCTGACGGCGCCGACATGGTCGCGCCCAGCGGCGAGGGCGCGGTGCGCTGCATGCGCATGGCGCTGGATGCGGCCGGCGGCAACATCGACTATGTCAACACCCATGGCACCTCCACGCCACTGGGCGACATCACCGAGCTGGACGCGCTGCGCGAGGTGTTCGGCGCGCAGTGCCCGCCGCTGTCCTCGACCAAGGCGCTCAGCGGCCACTCGCTGGGCGCGGCCAGCGTGCACGAGGCGATCTACTGCCTGCTGATGCTGCGCGACGGTTTCATCGCCGGCTCGGCGCACATCGACACGCTGGACGAACGCGCCGCCGACATGCCCATCGTGCGCGCCTCGCGCGCCGCCACGCTGGATACGGTGCTGTCCAACAGCTTCGGCTTCGGCGGCACCAATGGCAGTCTGGTGTTGCGGCGGTTTCGCGGGTGAGGCGAAAGGAAACGTGAGACGTGAATCGGGAGCAGATAGTCGAGCGAGCTTGCAATTTTCGGCTGCCACCCCGAGCACGGCGCGGGATCCCGGCGCTCGACACGGACTGGGAACGGCAAAGCCGCTGCTGCACGCGCTGCGCGTGGCCGATGGCGCGGACCGTACGCGCCACGAGGATTACCTCCCCGCCGCCGCGATGAGATCGCGCGCCGGGCTGGACCGCGTGCGCGTCAGACCGCATGCTAGTCGTCATTTCTTTCCGCGGCAGCAGCATGATGCGCGAACGCGAAACCATCATCAGCAACCGACTCGGCATGCATGCGCGCGCCGCCGCCAAGCTGGTGCAAACCGTGCAGGGCTTCCAGGCCAAGGTCTGGCTGCGCGCCAAGGGCCACGAGGTCGACGCGCGCAGCATCATGGGCGTGATGATGCTGGCCGCCGGCACCGGCACTCCGCTGGGCGTGCGCGCCGAGGGCATTGACGAAGCCGCCGTGCTGGATGCGGTCATCGATCTGGTCGAGCGCAAGTTCGACGAAGGCGCCTGAGTCCATGTCGCATGCGTCCATCCGCCAGGTGCTCGAAGGCCAGCGCGCGGCGCCGGGCATGGCGCTGGGGCGTGTGCGCCTGCTGCAACCAAGGCGCCATGCCATCGACGACAGTCTGCTGCGCGCCGAGGACGTCGCGGCCGAGCTTGAACGCCTTGACCTGGCAATGACGCGCGCGCGCGGCGAGCTCGCCGAGTTGCGCCAGCGCCTGCACGGCGCGCTGGCACGCGAGGCGCAGCCCTTTCTCGATACCCATGCGTTGATCCTCGACGACCCCGAACTGCGCGCCGGTCTGGACGACATGATCCGCAGGGGCCGCTTCCGTGCCGCCGCCGCGCTGCAGGCGCAGCGCGACCGTCTGGTGCAGGTGTTTCGCAGCATGGATGATCCCTACCTGCGCACGCGCGAGGACGATGTGCAGCATGTGATCGCGCGCGTGCTTGATGCGCTGGAGCACGATGGCAGCAGCGAGGAGCACCGTCTGGCCGCACGTCTGGGCGAGATTCTGGTGGCCGAAAACCCATCGCCCGCCGAGGTGGCGAGCATGGCCGAGCTGGGCCTGCGTGGGATCATCGCCAGCGGCGGCAGCGCCTATTCGCACGCCGCTATTCTGGCGCGCAGCCTGCACCTGCCGATGCTGTGCTCGGTGCCCGGTGCCGACAGCAGCCTCGGCGATGGCGATCTGGTGCTGCTCGATGGCGAGCGCGGCATCGCCATCGCCCACCCCACCGCGCAAGATCTCGGCAGCCTGCGCCAGTGGCAGCGCGAGCAGGCCGCGCGCGGGCGCCTGCCGCCGCTGCCGGCGATCCCGGCGCAGAGCCGTGATGGCGAGTTGATCGCGCTTTATGCCAACGCCGAGCTGCCCGCTGAAGTCGCCGAGGCGCGCGCGCTGGGCGCCATGGGCGTGGGCCTGTACCGCACCGAATTGCTGTACCTGCGCAAGCAAACCTTGCCCGACGAGGACGAACAATTCGCCGCGCTGCGCGAACTGCTGCACGTGCTGGACGGCGCGCCAGTCACACTGCGCACGCTCGACCTGGGCGCCGACAAGGCCATCGGCACCGGGCTGGACATGCCGGCCGAGGCCAACCCGGCGCTGGGCGTGCGCGGCGTGCGCCACGCGTTGCGTCATCCAGAAATCCTGCGCACGCAATTGCGCGCCATGCTGCGCGCGGCGAGCCTGGGACCGCTGCGCATCCTGCTGCCGATGGTCACCCTGCCCGAGGAAATGGCCGCGGTGCGCGCGCACGCGCTGGATTGCCTCGCCAATCTCAAGGCCGCGGGTGCGCAGGTGCCCGACGTGCTGCCACCGCTAGGCGCCATGGTCGAGGTGCCGGCTGCCGCGCTGGGCGTGCGCGCGCTGCTGGCCGAGGCGGATTTCCTCGCCATCGGCACCAACGATCTGGCGCAATACGTACTCGCGACCGATCGCAACCTCGGCGCACTGTCCGCGCTTTACGATCCGCGCCACCCGGCGCTGCTGCGCCTGATCGCCGGCGTCGCCATCGCCGCGCACCGCGCCAACAAACCGCTCAGCGTGTGCGGCGAGATCGCCGGCGATCCCATGGCGGTACCGCTGCTGCTGGCACTGGGTATCCGCGAGCTGTCGATGGCGCCAACACGGCTGGCGCAAGCGCGTGCCGCGGTCGAGGCCACGCACTGCGCGCAACTGCGCGCGCTGGTGCCGCGCCTGCTGCGCGCCGGATCGCGCGGCGAAATGGAAGCGCTGCTGTGCACGCTCGGCAATCGCTGAGTGCACGCACCGCTTGATCGCGCGCATCAACGAACACTCGCCCCGTGGCTTCGCTGCGCTCACTCATCCATGATCAGCCGCCGGGCAAGGTTGCCTTGTTCCTTTCCGTTCGGGGAAAGTAACCAAAGCCATTTACGCGGCGGCCTGCGCCCTGCTTGCGCGAGATCCTTCGTTTCTATTTGCGCGCGGTGGCGCGACGCGAGCCGCGCGCGCGCTCCGTCGTGGTCGCGGCCGAGTTCAACGGCGCCGCCTGCGCGGTATCCAGCAGGGCTTGCAATAGCGCGCCGCGGTAGCGTCCGCGCGCCAGCACCAGCGACAGCTCGCGTCTCAAGTCCAGAAACGGTGTCGACAGGATGATCAGCTCACCCGCCGCCAGCTCGGCACGCACCGCCACGCGCGGCAGGCAGGCCACGCCGAGTCCGGCCAGCACCGCCTGCTTGATCGCCTCGCTGTTGCCCAGTTCCAGCACGGTGACGCCGGTAGGCAGGCGCGTCAGCTCGCGCTCGACCAGGGCGCGCGTGGCCGAGCCGTGCTCGCGCAGAATCCAGCGCGCGCCGGAGAAATCCGCGGGCGCCAGGCGCTTGCGCTGCGCCAGGGGGTGACTGGGTCGCGCGCACACGCACAACGCATCCTCGCGCCATGGCAACGCTTCCAGCCCGCTGCGCGCGGCCGGGCCTTCGACGCAACCGATATCGAGCGAATAATCCAGCACGCGCTCCAGCACCGTTTGCGTGTTGTCCACCAGCAGTTGCACCGAGGCCTGCGGGTGCAGCGCGATGAAACCACCCAGCAATTCGCCGACGCGATAGCTGCCCACCGTGTTGCTGGCGCCGATGCGCAACTCGCCCAGCAATTCGTCGGGGCTGGCGGCGGCGTTGCGTTCCAGCGCCTGCATGCGCACCAGTACCTCGCGCGCCTGCGGCAGCATGGCGCGACCGCGCGCGTTCAAGTGCAAACGCTGGCGCGCGCGATCGAACAGCACCACGCCGATGCGCCGCTCCAGCCCGGCCAGCGCCATGCTCGCGGCGGGCTGGGTGAGGTGCAATTGCTCGGCCGCGGCGCGCACGCTGCCCAGCGCGGCGACGGCGACAAACACTTCGAGCTGACGTGGACTGATGCCGATCATTGCGCAGCAGCATAGCCGCAAAGCGCGACCATCCCGTGCGCGAGGTCAGAGTCAGACCAACATCTCGTCCGACGCGCGCCTCCGCGCCAATGCTCAGGCGATTTTCTTGAAGCGCACGCGGTGCGGCTGCGCGGCTTCATCGCCGAGGCGGCGCTTCTTGTCAGCCTCGTATTCCTGATAGTTGCCAGCGAAGAATTCGAGGTGCGAATCGTCCTCGAAGGCAAGAATGTGCGTGGCGATGCGGTCGAGAAACCAGCGATCGTGCGAGACCACGATGGCGCTGCCGGGGAACTCCAGCAGCGCTTCTTCCAGCGCGCGCAGGGTTTCCACGTCGAGATCATTCGACGGTTCGTCCAGCACCAGCACGTTGCCGCCGCTCATCAGCGTCTTGGCCAGATGCAGGCGGCCGCGCTCGCCGCCGGAAAGCTGTCCGACCAGCTTCTGCTGATCCGCGCCCTTGAAGTTGAAGCGCCCCAGGTACGCACGCGAGGGCGTCTCGTACTTGCCCACGGTGATCATGTCGGCGCCGCCGGAAATCTCCTGCCACGCGCTCTTGCTGCCATCGAGCGCGTCGCGCGACTGATCGACGAAGGCCAGCTTCACCGTCGGGCCGATGATCAGCGCGCCGGCATCCGGCTGCTCCTGGCCCATGATCATCTTCATCAACGTGGACTTGCCGGCGCCGTTGGGTCCGATCACGCCGACGATGGCGCCGGGCGGAATCCTGGCGCTGAAATCGTCGATCAGCAGGTTGCCGGCGAAGCTCTTGCCGAGCTTGTTGAACTCGATCACCAGACCGCCCAGGCGCTCACCGGGCGGAATGTAGATTTCGTTGGTCTCGTTGCGCTTCTGGTGCTCGACCGAGTTCAGCTCCTCGAAGCGGTTGAGGCGCGCCTTACCCTTGGACTGGCGCCCCTTGGCCGACTGGCGCACCCATTCCAGCTCGCGTTCGATGGCCTTGCGCCGCGCGTTCTCGCCGGCTTCCTCCTGCTTCAGGCGTTGATCCTTCTGCTCCAGCCACGAGGAGTAGTTGCCCTTCCACGGAATGCCGCGGCCGCGATCCAGCTCGAGAATCCACTCGGCGGCGTTGTCCAGGAAGTAGCGATCATGGGTGACCGCCACCACGGTGCCGGTGAAGCTCTGCAGGAAGTGCTCCAGCCATTCCACCGATTCGGCGTCGAGGTGGTTGGTGGGCTCGTCCAGCAGCAGCATATCGAAGCGCCCGACCAGCAGTCGGCACAGCGCCACGCGGCGCTGCTCGCCACCGGAGACCTCGCCGATCTTGGCGTCCCAGGGCGGCAGGCGCAGCGCGTCGGCGGCGATCTCCATCTGCCGCTCCAGCGTGTGCGCATCACCCGCGGCGAGGATGCCTTCCAGTCGCGCCTGTTCGACGGCGAGCTTGTCGAAATCGGCTCCGTCCTCGCCATAGGCCGCGTACACGGTCTCGAGCTGCTTTTGCGCACCGAGGATCTCGGCAAAGCCCTCCTCGACGGTCTCGCGCACGGTCTTGGCTGGATCGAGATGCGGCTCCTGCGGCAGATAGCCGATCTTGATGCCGGGCTGCGGCCGCGCCTCGCCGTTGAACTCGGTATCGACGCCGGCCATGATGCGCAGCACCGTCGATTTGCCCGAGCCGTTCACGCCGAGCAGACCGATCTTGGCGCCGGGGAAAAAGCTCAGCGAGATGTCCTTGATGATCTCGCGCTTTGGCGGAACGATCTTGCTCACGCCGATCATGGTGTAGATGTATTGCATGGATGACTCCGAAGGTTGCATGACGCCCGGCGCGCGGGCGCGCGGCGCTGTTCCGCCAGGCACCTCGAACACTCTCATCTCGTCATTCCCGCGCAGGCGGGAATCGCTTCACAACAGCGAAGCTGGTCCTCGCTCCACAACAGTGAAGCCGGTAATCCAGCGGACGGCCAAGTGCTGGATGCCCGCCTGCGCGGTCATGACGATGGGTTGGAGGCGCCGCGCGGGACGGCATGGCGAGCTGCGCCGCGACCGCGACGCGCAATTATCCCCGAGCGCGCGTCGCGACGCCAGCGCCGCTAGGCGCAAACCCGCGCCTCCGTTAGACCTTTGCTCTTGCGCGACGGCTGCGCCGCGCCTCGCCCGAGGTTTCCCATGTTCCCCAGCACCATGCAGATTGCCGGCTACGACGACGAGCTGGCGCGTGCCATCGCCAGCGAGCGGCAGCGTCAGGAAGACCACGTCGAGCTGATCGCCTCCGAGAACTACGCCAGCCCGCGCGTGCTCGAAGCGCAGGGCAGCGTGCTCACCAACAAGTACGCCGAGGGCTATCCGGGCAAGCGCTACTACGGCGGCTGCGAGTACGTGGACATCGCCGAGCGCCTGGCCATCGAACGCGTCAAGGCGCTGTTCGACTGCGACTACGCCAACGTGCAGCCGCATTCGGGCTCGCAGGCCAATGCCGCGGTGTACTTCGCGCTGCTGCAACCGGGCGACACCATCCTGGGCATGAGCCTGGCGCACGGCGGTCATCTGACCCACGGCGCCAAGGTCAACCTCTCCGGCAAGATTTTCCACGCCGTGCAATACGGCGTCGACGCCAACGGGCTGGTCGATTACGCCGACATCGAACGCCTGGCGCAGGAACACCAGCCGAAAATGTTGGTGGCGGGCTTCAGCGCCTATTCGCGCGTGCTCGACTGGGCGCGCCTGCGCGCGATCGCCGACGGCGTGGGCGCGTATCTGTTCGTGGACATGGCGCACGTCGCCGGCCTGGTCGCCGCGGGCGTGTACCCCAGTCCGCTGCCGCACGCGCACGTGGTCACCAGCACCACGCACAAGACCCTGCGCGGCCCGCGCGGTGGCGTCATCCTGGCCAGCCGTAATGCAAGCGGTAGCGCCAGCGAGGATCTGCAAAAGAAACTGCAATCGATGATCTTCCCCGGCACCCAGGGCGGCCCACTGATGCACGTCATCGCGGCCAAGGCGGTGGCCTTCAAGGAAGCGCTGGAACCGGCGTTCAAGACCTATCAGGCGCAAGTCGTGAGCAACGCGCGCGCCAT
>NZ_JBTSRB010000031.1:0-38583 GCF_054637675.1 Metallibacterium sp. | reverse complement strand
GGCGCTGGCGCTCATCAAGCACTCCGCGCAGAACCTCCCATCGCCGCTTGATCGTGGATTCGCCCTGCATCCTGCAAGACTAGCCCTCACACTCTGATTGAGCAAGTTATTTGTTAACTATCGCTAAGCGCGTTGATCGGCCTGCTTTATGTGAGTGGGCATCTGGTTTTCGGACGCATGCCACCCCTTTCGCTGGCCTTGCTCGGCTCCGGCGTCCTGTGGGCGATCGCGAGCTTGATGATCGCGTTCACCGAGGAAAATTTGTTTCGCGGCTGCTTGCTGTTCACGCTTGGGCGTGGCATCGGATTCTGGCCGGCAGCGCTGCTGCTCGCCGCCTTGTTCGGGATGGCACATGGCACCAATGCGGGAGAGACGCCCATCGGACTGTTCTCGGCGGGTTTCTATGCACTGGTGATCGCGTTGAGCATCGCTTACACGCGTCACTCTGGTGGGCGATTGGCTTTCACGCCGCATGGGACTGGGCGGAGTCCTATTTCTACGGCACTGCCGATAGCGGGTTCGCCTCGCCCGGCCGGCTGTACACCGCACTGCCCAAAGGCAACGTGTATCTGAGCGGTGGGCATACCGGACCGGAAGGCAGCGTGTTTGTGTTCGTGGTACTGGCGGCTACGGCGGCGGTGATTGCATGGACACTGCGGTGTGATCGCCGCGCGGGTCCGGATCTTGCTGCCGCCGCACAAGGTTCGCCAATGCATTGAAATCAGGTGGTTTGCCGGGTGCACGCCATCGGCTTGGGTGCAATGGTGGGCTGGCTCTGCCAGTCAGGCAAAGTGGGCACTCGTGATACCGGGTGCAGGGTCGTTGCCGGTTTTGCAGAGCGCTCCAACGCGCAGTCGAGTTGTTGATCTCAGGGCAAGGCGCCAGCAACCCGGCGAAGTGATTCCTTTTCATGCCCAGTCCGCAAGGTCACATCGCTTGGGGCACCTCACACATCAGCTTCCGCGCGCGGTGCGGACTACCCTTGCGGATCCGCTGGACGCTTCATGGCCCGCCGCGGGCTATGCTCGGAGGCCGCAATGACCTGGCGCAGATATTCGATGCCTTCCTCGGGTGGGAAGAATGCGATGACATCGGCCACGGACAGGTGGTGGCGCTCGCGCAGCGCCAGAAACTCCGACTTGGCGCGTGTCATCGCGTTTTCTTGGGTGCTCGCCCCAGCGCGCTGCCGGGCGGCGCGATCCAGCGCCGCGAGTTCCTCCTGGAAGCGGCGGAAGGCATCGGGTTGGACGGGCATGACTTTCGATGTCAATCAAAACGGTGCGCCATTTTGGCACGGGATTTTCGCCCGCTCACCCTGATGGGATTGCTGCCCTTGATGGAGTGCCGCCTCGAATCGGGTAGCGACAGGTTTTATCGTCCCAGGCATGCCGGCCCCATTTCCACCCACAAAACCTCCCATGCATGCCGACGCTTCCTCACGCCAGATCCAGATGCGACAATATGCTCCACCTCGGTCGTATTTCGGGCTAAACTCAAAAGCCGGGACGGAGACTGACGTGAATCGAGATGCCATCGATTTTTGCAGCCTTTCGGCCGGAAGCTTGGGCGCCCGCCTGCGGGTGCTGCACACCAGATGCTTGCCGTTCCGGTTGGTGGTTGATCGTGTCGTGGTAATTGCTCAAGCACCCGGGCGGCGACGGAGCTGCATCGTGCGATCGCAGTCAATGTGCTGACATGCTGGAGTTGTCCAATGACGCCTCAAGCGTTTGGAAGAGATCCGCCAGACAGCCGAACCCGAAGGGTGCCGCGTGCCCCGCAAGTCCTGCGGGTGCTGGAGTTTGTCGTCATGCGTGCATCCAGCCAGGCGGCAGTGCAGTCGCGCGCGGCGCGATCACTGCAGGACATTTCATCCCGAGAACGAATCGCCAAGAGGATTCAAGCGTCTGGAGCTGCTTGGTGTTCCGGGAACGAGCGCTGACAAGCAGGCCAGCATAACGAGTGCAGCCGCCCGACTGCTTGCCGGACGGCATCCTTCAAACCGGTAGCCCTTTTTCGAGGAGACATCGCATGGCCAAGCAAAGCAGTCAGAAATTCATTGCGCGCAATCGCGCGCCGCGGGTGCAGATCGAATACGACGTCGAGGTCTACGGCGCGCAGAAGAAGGTGCAGGTGCCATTCGTGATGGGCGTGATGTCCGACCTGTCCGGCGCCAACAATGCCGAGCTGCCAGGGATCGAGGAGCGCAAGGCTATGGAGATCGACGTCGACAACTTCGACAACCGCCTGCAGTCGATGAAGCCACGCGTGTCCTTCGCCGTACCCAACACGCTCACCGGCGAGGGCAACCTCAGCGTCGACATCACCTTCGAGAGCATGGACGACTTCTCGCCCGCAGCGGTGGCGCGCAAGGTAGGCGCAGTAGCCAAGTTGCTGGAGGCACGCACCCAGCTCGCCAACCTCAGCACTTATATGGATGGCAAGGCCGGCGCCGAGAAGCTGATCGCACAGGCGATCAATGATCCCGCGCTGTTGCAATCCCTGGTGTCGGCGCCCAAGCCTGGCGACGTCGGCAAGGATGGGGAGTAACAACCATGGCAACCGAGAAACTGGCCGAGAAAGGCGCCGTCACCGAAACCCGCGAGTCGGGCGACTTCGCCGCCTTGTTGAGCAAGGAGTTCAAACCCAAGAGCGAGCGCGCCAAGGAAGAGGTGGAATCCGCCGTACGCACGCTGGCGGAACAGGTGCTGAGCAAGTCGGACATCGTGTCCGAGGATGTCACCCAGACCATCAACGCCTACATCGCGGAGCTGGATCGAAAGATCAGCGAGCAGCTCAACTTGGTCATGCATCACGCCGACTTTCAGAAGCTTGAAAGCGCTTGGCGCGGTCTGCACTACCTGGTCAACAATACCGAGACGGATCAGCAACTGAAGATCCGCGTGATGAACGTCTCCAAGAAGGAGCTGGCCAAAACCTTGAAGCGCTACAAGGGCACTGCGTGGGACCAGAGCCCGATCTTCAAGAAGATGTACGAGGAAGAGTACGGGCAGTTGGGTGGCGAGCCATACGGTTGTCTGGTCGGCGATTACTACTTCGACCACAGCCCGCCCGATGTCGAGTTACTGGCCGGGATCGCGCAGGTGGCCGCTGCTGCGCACGCGCCGTTTCTTGCGGCAGCCAACTCCACGCTGATGGGCATGGATAGCTGGAACGAACTGTCCAATCCACGCGATCTAGCCAAGGTTTTCTCGACCCCGGATTACGCCGCGTGGCGCTCGCTGCGCGAATCGGAAGACGCCCGCTATATAGGCTTGGCCATGCCGCGCACGCTGTCGCGCCTGCCTTACGGGGCGGCCACCAACCCGGTGGAAGAGTTCGATTTCGAGGAAGACACCGCGGGCGCCAACTCCGCCAAGTACACATGGCAGAACGCCGCCTATGCGATGGCGGTCAACATCAACCGCTCCTTCAAGGCCTATGGCTGGTGCTCGCGGATTCGCGGTATCGAGTCTGGCGGCGCGGTTGAAGGCTTGCCAGTGCACACCTTTCCGACCGATGACGGCGGCGTCGACATGAAGTGCCCCACCGAAATCGCCATCACCGATCGGCGCTCGGCCGAGCTGGACAAGATGGGCCTGATGCCGCTGGTGCATCGCAAGAACTCGGACATGGCCGCGTTCATCAGTGCGCAATCGCTGGCCAAGCCCGAGGAGTACGACGATCCCGATGCCACCGCCAATGCCGCGCTCAGCGCGCGCCTGCCCTATCTGTTTGCAGCGAGCCGCTTCGCGCATTACCTGAAATGCATCGTGCGCGACAAGATCGGCTCGTTCAGCTCGCGCGATCAGATGCAGAGCTGGCTGACCAACTGGATCATGCAATACGTGGACGGCGATCCGGACAATTCGAGCGAGGAGACCAAGGCGCGCAAGCCGCTGTCGGCCGCCGAAGTGGTGGTCGAGGAAGTGGAAGGCGCGCCTGGCTACTACACCTCGAAGTTCTACCTCAAGCCACATTACCAGCTCGAGGGTCTGACCGTGTCGTTGCGTCTGGTTTCGCGCTTGCCGTCGGCGGCGAAGGCCTGACGACGGGCACTGTTGTGATCGCGTCGCCGGGACGCGCAGCGTTCCCGGTGACTGCTATCCAAGCTGCACCCGTGCAGTTGTGGCGCAAGTGCAAGAGGCAAGTCTGGGCCGGGACGATGTGCTGCCCCGCACCAATTCAATCATCCATCGCATAACCGAGGAGAATCGTTGATGTCATTCGACATGCATATCAAGTTTGGAGCCGGCAAGCTCAAAATCGAGGGTTCATCCGTCCATTCCAAGCACAAGGGTGAAATTCCGATCCTGGCGTGGTCATGGGGCGCCAGCAATAGCGGCAACCTGCATGGCGGAGCCGGTGCTAGTGGCGGCAAGGCCCACGTGCAGGACATTTCAATCACCAAGTATGTGGACGGCTGTTCCAATGCGCTGCTCGATGCCGTTTGTACTGGCGCGCGCATTGATACCGCCTGGCTGTATGTGACCAATGCCACCGGCGAGCAAACCGATTTCCTCACCCTCGAGTTGAGCGAAGGCGTTTTGCTGACGTCCTGGAGTACTGGCGGCAGTGGCGGCGAAGATCGGCTCACCGAAAACGTCACGCTGCATTTCGGCAAGTTCAAGTTCTCGTTCCAGCCGCAGGATGACAAGGGCGCCGCAAAGGGTGGCAAGAAGGAGTTCACCTACGACATGCAGAAAGTCGAAAAAACCTGACGAGTCAGAATTTCGCTCGATCAGGATTGGCCAAGCGTTGTGCAGCGACTTTGTTCCACCCACCGCGAATACCCGAGTGTGGCCATGAGCCCGGAAAACATGCTGAAGGAAGGTCGGTTGGACGAGGCGCTGCAGGGGTTGGCCGCGCAGGTGCGCGGCAACCCAGCCGATGCCAAGGCTCGCGTGTTCCTGTTTCAACTGCTGGCCTTGCTGGGTCAGTGGCAGCGCGCGCAAAACCAGTTGCAGGTCAGTGGCGAGCTGGATGGCATCAACGCGCTGATGGTTGGCGCTTACTCGCGTGCCTTGCAGGGTGAGGTTGAGCGCAGCGATGTGCTCGCCGGCCGGCGTTCGCCGCTGATCATCGGCGAGCCGGCGCGATGGCTGGCGCTGTTGTTGCAGGCGTTGAAGCTGGTGGCCGAAGGCCGCTGCGCGCAGGCCTTGCCGCTGCGCGCGCAGGCCTTCGAGGAGGCCAAGGCCGTTGGCGGCAGCATTGATGGCACGCCATTCGAGTGGATCGCCGATGCCGATCCGCGCTTTGGCCCCTGTCTGGAGATCACCCTCAACGGTGGCTATGGCTGGGTACCGTTCTCGCGTATACGCGAGATCAAGTTCGAGGCACCTACGGACTTGCGCGACAAGGTATGGGCGGCCGTACAGGTGACATGGAGCAATGGTGGACAGGCGGTCGGGTTTGTTCCCTGTCGCTACCCCGGTTCCGAGACCTCTGCCGACAGCGAGATCGTGCTGGCGCGCAAAACCGGCTGGTTGGACCTCGGCAACGAGTGCTTCGTGGGCTCCGGTCAGCGCATGCTGACCACGGATACCGGCGATTACCCGCTGCTGGATATCCGCACCATCACCTTCAATCAGGCCTGAGCGGGAACGGCGCGCGTTATGGCGGAATTGACTACCCAGGAACGACTGCAGCCCTCGCTGCTGGATCGCTTGACCGACGACGAGCCCGGCAAGTCCGATGAGAGCCGCGAGCGGCGCGTGATTTCGGCCACGCGTTTGCGCGATTGCGTCACTCGCGACATTTCATGGCTGTTGAACTGCGTCAACATGGATACCGACGGGGAGTTGGCCGATTATCCGGAAGTGCGGCGTTCGGTGCTTAATTTCGGCATCCCGGATCTTACCGGCATGGCCATGTCGGGCGTCGATGCCGGCATGCTGGAACGCCAGATCAGGGAGGCGATTCTCGCTTTCGAGCCGCGCCTCACCGCGAACACCCTCAGGGTGCTGGTCAATATCGATAGCAAGCGCATGGACCGCCAAGGCCTGATTTTCAATATCGACTCCGAGATGTGGGCGCAACCGATCCCGCTCAATCTGTATCTCAAGACCGAGGTGGATTTGGAGACGGGTCGCTTCAATGTGTCGGAGGGCTTCGGCTGAGCGCCATGGACCCGCGTCTGCTGCGTTACTACAATCGCGAGTTGCAGCACGTCCGCGAGATGGGCGCCGAGTTCGCGCGCGAATACCCCAAGATCGCAGGGCGTCTGGGCATGGAAGGCTTCGAGTGCGCCGATCCGTATGTGGAGCGGTTGCTCGAAGGTTTTTCCTTTCTTGCCGCGCGCGTGCAATTGAAGCTCGATGCGCAGTACCCGGTGTTCACCCAGCACCTGCTGGAGATGATCTACCCGCATTATCTCGCACCGGTGCCGTCGATGGCCGTGGTGCAACTGCAACCCAACCCCAAGGAAAGCGCGTTGGCGACCGGTTACACGGTGGCGCGCAATACCGCGCTGCGCAGCCTGATTGCGCAGGACGATCGCACCGCGTGCGAATACCGCACCGCGCACGATGTCGCGCTGTGGCCGCTGGAACTGAGCGAGGCCAAGTACTTCGAGACGCCTGCCGCGCTGGCCGCAGCGGGGATCACGATTCCCGCTGGCCAGCTTGTGCGTGCCGGCTTGCGGCTCAAGTTCACCGTGACCGGCGGGGTGCAAGCCAACATGCTGGCGCTGGATCGACTCCCGGTATTCATCGCCGGTGCGGATGAATTGCCCAAGCGCTTGTACGAGCAACTGCTGGGCAATGCCGTGGGTTACTCCTTGCGCGTGAGCGCTGGCAGCGGCAGCAACAGTGTTTGGTACGACGCCAGCCAGATCCACGGCCGCGGTTTTGACGACAGCGAAGCCTTGCTGCCCTACACCGAACGCTCGTTCAGCGGTTACCGCCTGCTGCAAGAGTATTTCGCTTGCCCCGAGCGTTTTCTGTTCGCCGAGTTCACCGGTTTGCGTGTGCCGCTGGCGCGCTCGAAGGGCAATGCATTCGAGATCACAGTGCTGTTTGATCGCAGCGTGTCGCGCCTGCACAACGCCGTGGATGCAAGCAACTTCAAGCTGTTCTGCACGCCGGCGATCAACCTGTTTCCGCGCCGTGCGGACCGTATCCATCTGCAGCATGGCAAGACCGAATACCACATTCTTGCCGACCGCACGCGGCCGATGGACTTCGAGATCCACAGCGTCAGCGCCGTGGAAGGTTTCGGCGACCGTCAGGAGCCCGAGCAGCGCTTCCAGCCGTTCTACGGTTGTGATGAGCGCACATGGCACAGTGGTCAATCCGCGTACTACACGATACGTCGAGAGCCGCGCCTGCTGTCGGCGCGGCAGAAGCAGCGCGGCGCGCGTTCCAGTTATGTCGGCAACGAAGTATTCATCGCCCTGGTGGACAGCAAGGAGACGCCGTACTCCACGCAACTGCGCCAGATCGGCATGCAGTTGTTGTGCACCAACCGTGACCTGCCGTTGCAGATGCCGGTCGGCAAGTCAAAGACTGATTTCGAAATCGATACCGGCGCACCCGTACAGTCGATCCGCTGCGTCGCCGGTCCCACCAAGCCGCGCGCGCCGGTGGCGACCGGCGAGACCGCGTGGCGGCTGATCAGCCACCTGCAACTGAATTACGCATCACTGCTCAGCGATGGCAATGATGGCGGCGCCGCAGCACTGCGCGAGATGCTGACGCTGTATTGCGACGAGTTCGATGCCAGCACGCGGCGCCAGATCGAAGGGGTGAAAGCCGTCAGTTCGCAACCGGTGGTGCGGCGTGTACCTGCATCGGGTCCGATCACTTACGGCCGTGGCCTGGAGATCACGCTGACTTGCGACGACGGTGCCTTCGAGGGCACCGGAGCCTTTCTGCTGGGCTCGGTCATGCAGCATTTTTTCGCGCGTTATGTCTCGATCAATTCATTCACCGAGACGGTATTGCGCACCCTAGAACGCAACGAGGTGGCTCGATGGCCAGCCCAGCTCGGCAAGCGTCAGACTCTGTAGCGCTGCAGGCCGCGCTGCGGGATCACCCGCAAAGCTTCGAATTTTTCGAGGCTCTGCGGCGACTTGAGTGCGCGTTTCCCGAACGCCCGCGACTGGGCCGATCCACCAAGCCGGCCGAGGACGCGGTGCGCTTGTGCCAAACGCCGTCACTGGCGTTCGCGCCGCGCTCGATCGATGCATTCGAGCCCGCCAGCGCGGACGCGCCGGCGCGATTGCGTGGCTTGTTCTTCGGCTTGTTCGGACCGAATGCGCCGCTGCCGCTGCACCTGACCGAGTACGTGCTCGATCGTCAGCGCAACGCCAAGGACTCGACCTTCATCGCCTTCGCCGACATCTTTCATCACCGCATGTTGAGCCTGTTTTATCGCGCATGGGCCGATGCGCAACCCACGGTGCAACTGGATCGTCCGGCCGAGGATCGCTTTCGCCTGTACATGGGCGCCTTGGTGGGCTTGTCCACCCCGGGCCTGGGTGATCGCGATGCCTTGCCGGATCGATACAAACAATTTTTCGCGGGGCGCTTGTTGGCGCAAGCGCGCAATGCGGATGGTCTGCGCAGCATGGTTGAACACTTTTTCGGAATTTCCGTGCGCGTCATCGAATTCGTCACCGAGTGGATGCGCCTGCCGACCAGCGCCCATTTGCGTCTGGGTGGGTCAGCTGAAGTCGCCAGCATGGGTCGCACCGCGGTGATGGGCAATTATGTATGGGGCGCGCAGCAACGCTTTCGCCTCAGGCTGGGGCCCCTGTCACGCGAGCAGTTCAACAATTTCCTGCCGGGCGGCGAAGCGCTGCGGCAACTGCTGGCGATGGTCAAGACTTATCTAGGTGAAGAAAAAGCTTGGGACGTGCAATTGGTCTTGAACAAGGCCGAGGTGCCAGCCACGCGGCTGGGGCAGTCAGGACGCATGGGCCTGTCCACTTGGATGGGTCGGCTGCGACAGGCCATGGATGCGGATCAGGTCGTGCTGAAACCGGTGGGATGACGCATGTCAGCGCCTCCGTCTTTATTGACCACAACCACTTCGTGCCGGTCTCGGGGCCTCATGAAGTCTGATGGGCCACGCGGCCCGCGAGGATAGATGCACATGGCGGAGATCAGTCGCAGCGCCTTGTTCGGCAAGCTCAACAAGTTGGCCTATCGGGGTATCGAAAGCGCCACCGTATTCTGCAAGCTGCGTGGCAACCCCTACGTCGAGCTGGTGCACTGGATCCACCAGATACTGCAATTGCAGGACTCGGATCTGCACCGCATCGTCAAGCAGTTCAACCTCAACCCGTCCAACCTCGCGCGCGACGTGACCGACGCGCTGGATCGCCTGCCGCGCGGCTCGACGTCCATCTCCGATCTGTCCAGCAATGTCGAGGAAGCGGTCGAGCGTGGCTGGGTGTTCGCCACGCTGATGTTTGGCGAGGCGCAGGTGCGCACCGGATATCTGATCATCGGCGTCCTGCGCACGCGCCACCTGCGCAACGCACTGGTCGGCATCTCGGCGGAATTCGACAAGATCAAACCCGAAGCACTGGGTGAGAAGTTCCGCGAGGTGGTTGAAGGTTCGCCGGAAGACAATCAAAGTGCCTCCGATGGTTTCCATATGGGCGGCGCAACGCCCGGTGAGGCCAGTGGCGCCATGGGTCCGGCGCAGATGGGCAAGCAGGAGGCGCTGCGGCAATTCACCGTTGATCTCACCGAGCAGGCACGCAGCGGCAGGCTCGATCCCATCGTCGGGCGTGACGAGGAAATCCGCCAGGTGGTGGACATCCTCATGCGCCGCCGCCAGAACAACCCGATGCTGGTCGGCGAGGCGGGGGTGGGCAAGACTGCCGTGGTCGAGGGTTTCGCCTTGCGCATCGTCGCGGGTGACGTGCCGCCCTCATTGAAGGACGTCGAGCTGCGCACGCTCGATGTTGGCCTGTTGCAAGCCGGCGCCAGCATGAAGGGCGAGTTCGAAAACCGCCTGCGTCAGGTGATCGAGGAAGTGCAGTCCTCGCCCAAGCCCATCATTCTGTTCATCGACGAGGCACACACCCTGGTCGGCGCCGGTGGCGCGGCCGGCACTGGTGATGCCGCCAATCTGCTCAAGCCGGCGCTGGCGCGCGGCAATCTGCGCACTGTGGGCGCCACAACCTGGGCCGAGTATAAAAAGCACATTGAAAAAGACCCGGCGCTGACGCGCCGCTTCCAGACCGTGCAAGTGGACGAGCCCAGCGAGGAGAAAGGCATCCTGATGATGCGCGGCGTTGCCAGCGTGATGGAAAAACACCATCGCGTGCAGATTTTGGATGAGGCGTTGGAAGCCGCAGTCAAGCTCTCGCATCGCTACATCCCGGCGCGGCAGTTGCCGGACAAGGCGGTGAGCCTGCTTGACACGGCCTGCGCGCGCGTGGCCATCAGCCAGCATGCGGTGCCCGCGGAGGTGGATGACACGCGCAAACGCATTCAGGCGCTGGAAACGGAATTGGCGATCATCGGTCGTGAAAAGGTCGTGGGTGTTGACGTGGCCGAGCGTGAGGCCGCAGCCGGCGAAAAACTGGCTGTGCAAAAAGCGCGACTGGAAAAGCTTGAAATCGACTGGCAGGCCGAGAAGGCACTGGTCGAAAAAATCCTCGGCTTGCGCGCACGTCTGCGTGGCGATACGGCACCAGTGGAAGGCACCGGCAGCACGCTGGAGCGGGCCGCCAATGCCGCGGCTGAAGCGGTACCGCCGCCGGCGCTCGACGATGCCGAGCGCGCCACGGCGCTGACGGAATTGAAGGGTCTGCAAGCGCAACTGGCCGAGTTGCAAGGCGAGACTCCGCTGATCCTACCGACGGTGGATTACGTGGCGGTGGGCTCCGTGGTGTCCGACTGGACCGGCATCCCGGTCGGACGCATGGTCAAGAGCGAAATCGAGACGGTGATGAATCTGGCCAGCCTGATGGGCGCGCGCGTCATTGGTCAGGACCATGCCATGGAGATGATCGCGCGGCGCATCCAGACCTCGCGCGCCGGGCTGGACAATCCCAGCAAACCCATTGGCGTGTTCATGCTGGCCGGTACCTCGGGCGTGGGCAAGACCGAGACCGCGTTGGCCTTGGCCGAAGCACTGTATGGTGGCGAGCAGAATCTGATCACCATCAACATGAGCGAGTTTCAGGAGGCGCACACCGTTTCCACGCTGAAGGGCGCGCCCCCGGGCTATGTCGGCTATGGCGAGGGTGGTGTACTCACCGAGGCGGTGCGCCGCAAGCCGTATTCCGTGGTGTTGCTGGACGAGGTGGAAAAAGCCCACCCCGATGTGCATGAGATTTTTTTCCAGGTATTCGACAAAGGCGTGATGGAAGATGGCGAGGGCCGCTCCATCGATTTCAAGAACACACTGATCCTGCTCACCACCAACGCCGGCACCGAGCTGATCGCTGGCCTGTGCAAGGATCCGGATCTGATGCCCGATCCCGAAGGCATGGCCAAGGCCCTGCGCGAACCGTTGCTGAAAATCTTCCCGCCAGCGTTGCTGGGACGATTGGTGGCAATTCCGTACTACCCGCTCAGTCCCGAGATGCTGGGCAAGATCGTCAAACTGCAGCTCAACCGCATCAAGAAGCGTATCGAGGCGCGCTACAAGATCCCATTCGACTACGACGAGGATGTAGTCAAGCTGGTGGTCGAGCGCTGCACGGAAAGCGAATCTGGCGGGCGCATGATCGACGCGATTCTCACCAACACCATGCTGCCGGATATCAGTCGGGAGTTTTTGACGCGGATGATTGAGGGCAACGCGATCGAGCGCGTGCGCGTACAGGTCGAGGAGGGCAATTTCGGTTACTTGTTCGGTTAAGACGAGTGCATCTTTTCATTGCTGTGGCAATCGCGCGGCGTTCAACGCGGGCGCACTGAAGCCCGTCATCAAATAGAGGCGATGGCGATGAAGCGTTATCGTCAAAAGCTGAGGTTAGGTCGTGGCCAAAAGTGATATCGATGCGAGATTTGAGCGCGACCCGCTCGAATTTATGAAGATACATACCGTCCAACCACAGGACTACAAGGACCGTGGTACCCAGTCGGCGACCGCTTTGTATGACCGGACGCCGCACAGCTACAACAAGCCCGGTGCCGTGCTGGCTCCGCGCGATTCGACGCTTGCGCTCACTGGTGCCGACAACCAGATTGCATTCACCAAGCTAAGCCGTACGGACAACCAGTACGGCGAAAGCAAGAACCAGTACAATCTGTTCTTCTATTCCAAGGCAGTCGCCGGCCTTTCGAGCATGGACGACTACATGGCGAGCTACTTCCTGCCTTGGACGTCCGATCATCTCACCAAGATCGTGATTCCGCCGAAGATTCCCGCACGCCATGGAGTCAGTCTTGCAGTACAGCGGCAGCGCGACCCGGACCTCTTTTTCACTGCGGCAGTGAACGGGTGTTCGGTGTTCGTCGAGGGCGACCCAAGGCATCCCACGGTCTACCACGCCGGAACCACCGAGAGTCGCAGCGATCTTTCAGATGCCAATCCCTTCCTGGCGGGTAATGCACGATTGCATTGGACACGCCTGTTCGAGCAGCAGCGGCAAGGCGCGGGCGACTATGGATCCGTCCACAAAGACGATTACGTCAACTACCTTGGCACCGGAACAACTCAGGAGGCCGCCCAGTACAAGAGTTTCCTCACGAGCGAGGCCTCCAAGCAATTGAAGATCCATTCGGCTACCGCCGAAGGATCGATATTCGGCCTGCGTGACGTCCAAGGCGCTTGGTCATTTTACTTGCAAAAAAACGTGCGCTTCGTTTTCACGCGACTGGTGAAGAAGAAAATCATGCTGAAGACCAGCCATATTCCAGCCACCAAGACCATCAACAAGGGTTTCAGCAACGAGGCCGTGGTCGAGGACACGCGCACAGTATGGACGCCTGTGCAGTTGATCAAGTTCTTTCCGGGCTCGAACAAGACGCCGGCCAGCGCGCGTCTGGAGCCGGCCACGATCAAGTTCATCCTGGACGCCTATTGAAGCGGGCGCGCCTGAACCGGTACGCGATCCCCGAGATGCTTGTTCTGAAACGCTGCACACCCATGCGGAATGGAGAGAACGGATGACCATCGTCGCAGCGCTTCAGACCGCAGCAGGGGGCGGCGGCACGTTCATCTCCGTAGAGCAGGTTCTTGCTGCGGTGAAGCCGCTGACCACGTCCTCGAACCTCAGGAGCGTCAAGGCGCTACTGGAGCCTTATGCCAAATTCCACGCATGGAAGCCGCAAGCTGGCGCATTTGAGGATTTCGACGCCTTGCTTGCCGTCTCTGCGGGACGCTTCAACACCACGATCTGTCAGAACAACGCGGAAGACTGGGTCAAGTTTTTTCTTAATGCCCTAAGCGGCATGGTTCGCCTGATCGAGGGCATCGGCGTGGTGGCTACCTACGGCACCGCGCAGAAGGAATCTTCGTACAGGCACATCGCTGAGAAGTTCGTCAAGGATCATCTGATAAGCACCGCGAACAAAGGTGCCGCATGGGCCAAGAGCCGGCTCATTGACAGCGTACTGATCAGCACGTCGATCGCTCGGGAAAGCTACGCCAGCCTGATTGATCAGGAAGTCGGCCAGATCAACAAGTTCAAGGTCTTTTTCCACGTCGAAGCCTACCTGGCACGTGTCAAGTCGTGGAATCCGGTCAATGCCGTGGTGCAGTCGATCCGCTACGTCACCGCCAGCCGGCTGCAGGCAAAAACCTACTCAAGCGCGTATCCGTCGAGTGAGAACCAGTCGGGGCATCTGATGTACGCGGTTCAGCCCGATGTCGCCAAGGAAGGGGGTCCATACCTGCTCCTCTATCACTTCGGGGACATCCTTACCGATGCTGCGGCGCCCGGTAACGGATGGCAACGGATCGAGGCGGAAAGCATCATCGCCAAAGTCAATGTCGACGGGGATGCAGCCGCCATGCGTGCCGGATGGCCGGTGGTCTATTTTCGCGAATAAAGCGCTCGCGCTAGGGCTCACACCGTGGTGGGGCCGTGGTGCAGTGGAATTTTTCTTGGAGGCAGGCAGTGATCGAAACGAACTACAACAGCGCAATCCGCATACAAGCTGCATACGGCTTCAAGTTCATCAACCGTGTGGCGTTGGCCGATGCAGCGGAGGCGCGTGAATTTATCCAGTTTGTCGAGCAGCAGCTCGACACCATCAACGCCTTGCGCACCGGTTACAAGCTGATGCGTGCAATACAGGACACCGGCAAGCTCGTCACGATTTATCTGGACAAAGACCGCAACGGCAGTGCGGCCGTGATGGAGGCAGAGACCGGCACAAACGATCGCGATCGTTTCATCAAGGCGTTCAGGCCACCGTCGCACCGCGTGATCATGGGCAGGGCGAAGCTCGACAACCCGCTGCTCAAGAATGCGTCAACCGTGGCCAAGCCCGGCGTTTGGAAGGCAGCGGTCGCACGTGGACCTTACTTGGAGGAATTTACTGCGATTCTCGACCGGGCAGGCCGCGGTGGTCTGAAGCGCGATGCTGTTGCGGCACTTGTCGGTCTTGGCCGGCCGCAGTTGAACGCGATCGAATCCGGCGCTGCAGGCATGGACGACGATACCTACTTCAAGCTCGCTTTTTATCTGTATGCATGGCTTACGCCGGGCCCAGGCATTAATACTGCCGTGCGTTTCGATGCCGCGGCTAGGCCCAAGCACGATGGTCCAAAACCGCAGGCAGAATGGGGTGTTCCAGTGCCGCACGTCAATCTGGCACACGAGCTGATTCACGCGTTGCGGATGATGCAGGGCATGCGCATTGTCGAAGGCCAGTGGGGCGAGGAGGCGATGACGGTCGGTCTGCCACCGTTCACTTCGCTGCCTTTCACCGAAAACAAGATTCGTGCCGAATCCAATCTCTCCATCCGCACTCAGTACGGTCAGAGCACGGCGGGTTCGCCTTGGCTGGACCGCCTTGCGAACACGGTGGAGACGGCGGGGAGTTCGCTGCCCAAAGGGCAACTACCTCCTTCTGCGCCGAAATCAGACGGCTGGAAGGCCGCACGGCCCAGGCGCTGAGCGATGTGAGGCAGGGGTCAGGCTCACCTCTTAAAAGCGTTTCTATGAAGGAATAACCATGCAACTAACTGCCTGTCTTACCAGTATGAGAAAGCGGTCGGAGTTGCTTATTCGAAAACGAGAAATGGCGAGACTTGGATCAGAGCTGCTTACGGAGGGGTGATCGTGCCAGGGTGTTTACGGTGTTGGCAGGTTGAGGAAATAAGTGAGAGGCTTTGGAAGGCCAGTTCGAGCCTTGAGCAATCCCACAATGTCGAGGTTTACATGTCATGCATAAATTGATGAAGGCAACTGGAGCCGGCCTCAAGCATTTTTTTGGCGCAAGAGAGAGCATCAGCCAACAAAAGAACCTTGGCCGACAGTTCTCAGCGGCTGGTACCAAGGTGAAGAAGTCCAAGATCCTCGCGGTCATGGGCATGTATGCGATTTACAAGGGCTCGCCTATCGGGCTGGCAAAGAACATCAGCGACAGCATCAAGGTGGGCAGGTGGAAGCACAGTGATCTGAAGCAACAGCAGCGCGATGTCGATACCTTTCTGGCCAATGCCGGAATGTCCGCGCAAGGAGCTGAGGCTGTTTCGCGGCTCATTCGCAACGGGGCTTTCGATGGCGAGATGTACACCCAACTGTCGCCGCAGGACGCCGCCATCCTCGACGGGCTCGAAAACGATCTGCGTATCGAAGCCGGACATTGCATCAATTTTTGAGGAGTGTCAGTCATGCAACCCGCCGCCCGCCTCACCGATCTGCATGTCTGTCCGATGGTCACCGTGCTGGTGCCGCACGTTGGCGGTCCCATTTCCGGCCCCGGCGCGCCGACGGTGCTGATCGGCGGCATGCCGGCCGCGCGCGTCAGCGACATGGCGGTCTGCGTGGGGCCACCAGACAGCATCGTGATGGGCTCGCCTACCGTGCTGATCGGCGGCTTGCCGGCGGCGCGCATGGGCGACAGTACCGCGCACGGCGGAACAATCGTGCTCGGTTGCTTCACCGTGCTGATCGGCTGAGCGGGACGCGCGGCGCATGCCTCGATCACTGACCACCGCGCACCCGCGCAAACAGCCGGCACGCCAGCCGCGAGCGGCGTTCGCGACACTATTGCAGGAAGCCATCGCCAGCCATCAAGCGGGTGACCTTGATGGCGCCGAGCGGCTGTACGGCGAGGTGCTGCAATTGCAGGTGGCACAGCCGGACGCCCTGCATTTCCTCGGCGTGCTGCATCATCAGCGCGGGCGCAGCGAGGCGGGCGTCGAGCTGATTCGCAGCGCACTCAAGATCACTCCGCGCCATCCAGATGCGCACAACAACCTCGGCAACATTCACAAGGAATGCGGGCGTTTGCGCGAAGCCGAGGCTTGTTATCGGCGTGCGCTCGAATGTGGTCCAACGCACCACAACGCCCTGAGCAATCTTGCGGTGGTGCTGGAGGCGCAGGAGCGGCCCGAGGAGGCGTTCCAGGCCTACAACCGACTGCTGTGGCAGGCGCCGCAGTTTGCGCATGGGCATTACCTGCTGGGTCGTTTCCTGCGGCGGTTCGCGCAGAACGTGGGGCATATCGAGCAATCTGCGGAACACTTTCGCAAGGCTTGCCAACTGGATGGCAGTAATGTGCGCGCGCTGCAGGCGCTGGGTGAGTCGCTGTACCTGCTCGGGCGGCAGGACGAGGCGGTCGCGGTGTATCGGGACTGGCTGGCGCGCGAGCCGGACGATCCGGTACCGCGTCACATGCTGGCGGCGTGCGGTGGGTCGGAGGTTCCTGCGCGCGCCGACGACGACTACGTACGCGACGTGTTCGATGCATTCGCGGACAGTTTCGACGAGCAGTTGCTGAAGAATCTCGATTACCGCGCGCCACAGGTGCTCACCGAGGCTTTGAGCAGGTGTTTAGGCGAGCCGGCGGCGGCGCTGAATGTACTTGATGCAGGCTGCGGGACCGGCTTGTGCGCGCCGTTGATCCGCGCGCATGCAAGGAGGCTGGTGGGCGTGGATCTTTCGGGCGGCATGGTGGAGAAGGCGCGCGCCCGTGGTGGTTACGACGAACTGGTCGTTGCGGAACTCACTGCATACCTGCGCGCGCAGCCAGCCACCTATGACGTGATTGTCTCTGCCGACACCCTCGTTTATTTTGGCGAGTTGCGGCCGGTGCTGTCGGCCGCGCATGCGGCGTTGCGGCACGGTGGCCGAGTGGGTTTCACGCTGGAGGCGCTGGAAGGCGATGCGGAGTGCAGCGAGTTGTCGGCCAGCGGCCGCTATCGCCATACACGGGCCTGCGTGCAGCGGGTGTTGGACGTGGCAGGCTTTCGCGAGGTGAATATCAGCGCCGATACGCTGCGCCGCGAGGCGGGCAAGATGGTGGCGGGTTGGGTTGTCGTGGCGTGCCGCGGAGTAACCTAGATCATGGTCGGACGCTTGCACGGCGGGATCGAATCCTGCGACTGTGCACCGGGGGGCGTGTTCTGCCAGAGCCGGGTGTAGCAGCCAATGCGGGTGGCGCGTCGCGTCGCGTGGCCGCGCGCATGGACCTTCCCGATTAGGCCCGGGTCGTGGCGGGCTGCCAATCAAGCATGCCCGGTGCCGGATGGCACGGCGCAGCACCTTTGCGGAGATTTGACCGATGGCTTATGCGATCACCTTGACGACCGATCTTGGCGGCGACACGTTGCTGTTCCGGCGCATGCACGCCCGCGAGCATCTGGGGCAGATGTTTTCCTATCGCGTGGAGATGCTGAGCACGGACCAAGCGGTGGATCTGCGCAAGCTGCTGGGCACGCCGATGACGATCAACCTGAAGCCTGAGGGGGGTGGAGAGCGCTACTTCAACGGCATTGTCAGCGCCGCCGAGCAGACCGGGTTCGAAACCATCGGGAAGGTGCGCTATGCGACCTACGCCGTGACCCTGGTCCCCAAGCCATGGCTACTGACACGCAAGGTGGATTGCCGCATTTACACCGCGTTGAGCGTGCCCGACATCGTCAAGCAAATCATGGGTGAGTTCGGCTATGCCGATGTGGATGTCAATCTCAGCGGCAACTACGCCGCCCGCGACTACTGCGTGCTGTACCGTGAGAGCTACTTCAACTTCATCAGCCGCTTGATGGAGCAGGAGGGCATTTACTACTTCTTCACGCATACCGCCGACAAGCACACCATGGTGCTGGCGGACGCCAGCAGCGCCCATGTGGCGGTCGCGCCATTCGCGACGCTACCTTACTGCCCGCCGACGCAGCGCGGCAGTCGCGAGGCGGCCAGCGTGAGCGCATGGACCACTGCGCGCTCGGTCAATGCGCTCAAGTGCGAGCTGACGGATTTTGACCCGATGGCGCCCACGGCCGCGCTGCTTGTCACCGCCTCGGTCGATAACGGGGTCGATTATCACAATCTCACCGAATTGACGGTGTTCGACTTCCCCGGCGACTACACCAGCGCGGAAAAATCCAGTACCGGCCAGCGATACGCGCAAGTGCGGACGCAAGCCCTGAACGCGCAGCACCTGACCCATGCCGGCAGCACCGATGCCTGGGGCTTGGCTACCGGCAACCTGTTCACCCTCAAGGATTTCCCGCTCCAGGAATTGAACCAGGAATATCTGGTGGTCGGCACACAGATCGATTTGGAGGGTGTCGAATATGCCTCTGGTGATGCTGGGAAGACGCCGTTTGCCTGCACCTTCGAAGTGATCGCCAGCCAACAGCCCTACCGCAGCCTGCCGCTGGCGACAAAACCGATCATCGCGGGCCTACAGACTGCCATCGTCACTGGCAGCGACACCGACGAGGACATCGTGGTCGACAAGTACGGCCGCGTGCAGGTCACGTTCCACTGGAACAAGCCGGACAAGCCGAACGCGCAGAGTTCGTGTCCGGTACGCGTGGCCTCATCGTGGGCGGGCAAAGCCTGGGGCGCGATCAACATTCCGCGTGTCGGACAAGAGGTCGTGGTGAGCTTCCTAGAGGGCGATCCGGACCAACCGCTGATCATTGGCAGTGTTTACAATGCCAACCACATGCCGCCGTATACGCTGCCGGACAACAAGACGCAGAGCGGTATCGTAAGTTGCAGCAATCCGGACGGCAGCGCCAGCACATTCAACGCAATCCGCTTCGAGGACAAGAAAGGCAGCGAGGACCTTTACCTGCACGCGCAGAAAGACATGCACGAGGATGTGGTTAACGACCACGTCGTGACCATCGGGAATGACGAAACCAGCAGCATCAAGAACGATCAGACCAGCGAAATCAAGCACAACCGCAAGCACACCGTGGACAACGATGACACGCTGACCGTGAGCAACAATGGCAGCACGTCGATCGGCAAGGAGTTCAAGCTTGAGGCTGGCAGTCAGATCGAACTGGTGACCGGCGCATCCAGCATCACCATGAAGAGTTCGGGCGAGATCGAGATCAAGGGTGTCAACATCAAGATCACCGGTGACATGTCGGTGAAGATCGATGGCCAGACCGAGGTCGGCATCAAAGCCGGGGCGACCATGGACATCGGTGCAGGCGCCAGCCTGAAGGCACATTCCGACGCCATGCTGGAGGTGGCTGGCGGCGCGATGACCACGGTCAAGGGGCCGATGTTGACGCTCAAGGGCGATGGCATGGCGCAGTTGTCCGGCGGCATCATCATGATTGGCTGAGGGAGTACGCAGATGTCAGAGATCCTGCAAGCATCCAGCCAGATGGAATTGTCACCACCCGCCAGCGCGCGCTTGCGGGCGAGCATGAGCGCGCAAGTCGCGGTACGAACGCTGCTTGACGCCGGCGAAGCGCAGGATGGCTTGAAGCTGCTGGCGCGCTTGCTGCCCAAGCGCTACGCGGTGGCGTGGGTCTGCCAGTGCGCGCGCGATCAGACACTGGGCATCGAGGACAGGGCTGGCGCATCGCTGGCCGAAACCTGGGTGCGTGATCCGAGCGAGGGCAATCGGCGCGCCGCTTTTGAATTTGCCAATGCCGGCGGTTACAAATCGATCGGTGCATGGCTGGCGGCAGCCGCGGGTTGGTCGGGCGGCAGCCTGGCGCCCGCCACACAGGAAACGCCAGTGCCACCGCCCGAGCACCTGACCGCCTGTGCCGCGGTGGCGGCCATCAATTTGATGGCGGCGCTGATATCCGAGCAGTTCGCGGCGCGCCGCAAAGCTTTCATTGAGCGCGCGCTGGGCCTGCTGGGATCTGGCGACTCTGTCGCGCCACGCGGCAAGGAGGCCTGACAGTGGCGACGGCGCAAACACTGATCATCGCGGTCAAGGGTCACCAGGCCGCGCAATTCGGCAGCCGCAGCCAGAAGGCATTTGCCGGCAGGGGTGGCAGCATTGGCCGGTCCGATGATTGCGACTGGGTGCTCAGCGCCGCCGGGGTGTCGCGCGTCCACGCCATGATCCGTTTTCTCAACGGTATCTATTTCATCGAGGATCGTAGTACGAACGGCATGTTGCTGAATGGCGTCGCGCTGGTCAGGGGCGATCCCTCGCCCTTGAAGGATGGCGATTGTTTGCAGATCGACACGTTCGAGATGGCCGTGCGCTTGCAGAGCGCGACCGAGGCCGCGGCGCCGCCAGCGGCCGCCGCCGCCGCGAGTCCGGCACTGCCGTCGGCAGTGCATGGCGCGGAGGACTTCGGGCTGCTTGATCTGCTGCCTCAGAGGGGTGGAACCGAGGCCGGCCCGCTCGGTGACGAGCTGATTCCGGATGCGGGGCATTCGACGACGGCGAGCGATCTTGATCCGCTGAGTTTTCTCGACGCTCCGTTTGCGTCAGAGCCGCCATTGGCGGATGCGCCTGCCGGGCTGCCTGCGGCAAGCTGGAATCACAGCGCCGGGATGGAAGATCACTTTCGTCCGCCGTCGGCGGCGTCCGCGGTTGCGCCGCAAGCACTGCCGGAGAACTGGGACATGACCATGGGCGATTTCACGCCCAAGGTCGCTGCGCCGCAGCCGATTGCGCCGCCACCGGCGCCGATGCAGGGGGCCGCGGCAGCGGCCATGGTCGCGCCGACGACCAGCGCGCCGGTGCAACTGGCGGCTGTCACCGCAGGCACACCGATGTTGCCCGCCGAGCTGGCGCAGATGCTGCACGTTGTTGCCGACGGCGTGATGGATGTCCTGCGCGCGCGCGCCGAGATCAAGAACAGCTTCCGACTGCCGGTCACGATCATCCAGCGCTCCGAAAACAACCCGCTGAAGTTCGCGGCGACGGCCGAGGAGGCGGTGCAGAAAATCCTGGCGCCGCCGAACACGACGTTTCTTTCCGGTGCCGTGGCGTTCGACGATGCTTTCGACGACATTCGCTGTCACCAGATGGCCATGCTCGCTGGGGTACGCGCAGGATTCGATGCGCTGCTGGCGCATTTCAACCCTGATCGCTTCGAGCGCGAAGCCGATGGCGGCGCGAAGCGCTCGGCGTTCGCAGGCAAGGGACGCTACTGGGAAAAATACCGGGAGCATTTCGAGGGGCTGATGAAAGACCCCGACGAATGTTTCCGGCGCTTGTTCGGCGACGAGTTCGCACGCGCTTACGAGGTGCAATTGTCGCGATTGAAGTCGGCGCGCAAGGCGGAGCAATCCACGCGCCGCTGATGGCCAGGCACTGTCGCAATGGGCCGGAGTGGTTCGTTGGGCATGCCGATGAAGTGCGAGACGAGTGCGGGCCGCGGTGCTCGCTGGCGGTAAAATTCAGACACATTGATCAGGCGCGATACATGACGCAGAACAACAAGGTGGTGTGGAGCGAGGGCTTGTTCCTGCGGCCACAGCACATGCAGCAACAGGAACGATACCTCGAGCGTTTCGTGGATCTGCGTGCCGCTGCGTTGCGTCCCTACGGTTGGGGCTTCCACGAGCTGGCGCTGGAAACCGATCTGCTGGCGATCGGCAAATTCGGTATCAAGAGCGCGCGCGGGGTGTTCGCGGACGGCACGCCGTTCTCGATGCCGAATGACGATCCACTGCCACCGGCGCTGGACGTGGACGCCAACTGGCGCGACCAGACCGTGTACCTGACCTTGCCGCTGCGCTCCCCGACCACTCCGGACAGTGGCCGCGGTGGCGCGCCGGCCGAAACCCTGTTCCGCTTCCGGGTGCGTGAAACCGAGGTGCATGATGCCTCAGGCAGCGTCGAGGGCCTGACTCCGCTGGAGGTCGGCGGCATGAGTTGTCGACTGCTACCGCAGTCACAGCCGATGGAAGGACTGACGCAGATACCCGTCGCGCGCATCGTCGAATGCCGCGCCGACCGGCGGGTCATGCTGGACGATGCATTCATGCCCAGCGGATTGAGCTGCCAGGCGGTGCCGCGCCTGTTGACGTTCCTGACCGAACTGCTGGGTCTGTTGCATCAGCGTGGCGAGGCGCTCGCCAGTCGCGTGGCACTGACCGATCGCGGCGGTGCGGCGGAGATCGCCGATTTCCTGCTGCTGCAAGTGGTCAATCGCTGCCAGCCCTTGATCGCGCATCTGGCCGAGGCGCCACTGCTGCATCCGGAAGATTTTTATCGCGCCTTGGTGGCGATGGCCGGTGAACTGGCCACCTTCACCGCGCCTGGCAAGCGCCCAGCCGCGTTTCCGCCCTACCGCCATGAGGCGCTACGAGAGAGCTTCGAGCCGGTCATCACCGCGTTGCGCATCAGCCTCAGCGCGGTGATGGAACAGACCGCGATGCCGATCCCGCTGGAGGAGCGCAAGTTTGGCGTGTGGGTGGCGGTGGTGCCCGATCCGACGCTCTTCGACAGCGCGGCTTTCGTGCTGGCGGCCAAGGCTGACGTCAAATCCGAAGACCTGCGGCGACAACTGCCGGCGCAATCCAAGATCGGTCCGGTGGAGAAAATCCGTGATCTGGTGAATCTGCAATTGCCGGGCATCTCGGTCACCCCCATGCCGGTCGCGCCGCGCCAGATTCCGTACAACGCCGGTTATCTTTATTTCGAGTTCGACAAGCATTCGGCGATGTGGCGCATGCTGAAGACCTCCGGCGGCATCGCGTTCCATTTTGGCAGCGGTTTCGCCGGGCTGGATCTGCAACTGTGGGCTATCAGAGGCTGACTCCATGAGCGGCATCAAAGGTCCGAACGACGTTGATCCAATGAGCGATGCGACGATAGTGCGTCCACGCGGCGCTGTTCCGGGAAGTGCGCCACCCGTGGCCGTGCCCGCAGCTGCATCCGCGTCAGCGCGGCCAGTGCCGGCGGCGCCAGCAGCGCAGGCACTGCCGGCCGAGATCAGCTCATTCCTCGGCAGCGGCATGAATCCGCTGGTGCAATTGGCCAGCCCGCTGCTGCTGCTGGCGGTGCAACTGCGCCACAGCGTTGCAGCGCCGGAAGTCACGCGCCTGCGTGAACAATCGATCGCGCAGGTGCGCAAGTTCGAGCAAGACGCGCAGGTGGCTGGCATCGCGGCGCAAACCGTTACCGCCGCGCGTTACGTGCTGTGCACGATGCTGGACGAAGCGGTCCTGAACGCACCTTGGGGTGAGCAGAGCGGATGGGCGCAGAAGACACTGCTGGTCACCTTTCACGGTGAGTCTTACGGCGGCGCCAAATTCTTCCAGATCCTGGAGCGTTTGTGCGCGGATTTTTCGCGCCATATCGACCTGATCGAGATGATGTACATCGGCCTTGCGTTGGGCTTCGGTGGACGCTATGCGGTCGAGCCTGGTGGTCGTGCCAAGTTGTCCGATATCCAGGACGATTTGTATCGGCGTATTCGCGCGCAGCGCGCAGCTCCGGCACAGGAACTGGCACCGCATTGGCGTGGTATTCAGGATCGGCGCAATCCGCTGATCCGCTATATCCCGCTGTGGGTAATCGGTGCCGCTGCGGCCTGCGTGCTGCTGATTGCATTTTTGTTTTTCTACACGCGCTTAAACGGTTCCGCTTCACCCGTCAGTGCACGACTGGCCGAGATCGGTCTGGAGAGTGCTGTTCCGCCGGACGCCGCCCTTCTTCAACAGGTGCGCCCCGTGGTCGCGCGCAAGACGCTGCAACAATTGCTGGCGCCCGAGATTCATGCAGGGCAACTCGCGGTGATCGAAAAATCCGCCGGAAAAGAGGTAGTGCGGATCGGAGCGACGGACATGTTCCCCTCTGGGGGCGTCACCATCGGCCCGCAGGAGATGCCCCTGCTGCAAAAAATCGCGCTTGCGCTCAATCAGCTGCGCGGACGCGTGATCGTGGTCGGTTACACCGACGATGTGCCCATCCATACCTTCCGTTTCAAGGACAATTTCGTGTTGTCGGAGGCGCGCGCGTATGCGGTGGTGAAGATTCTCGACAAGTGGATCGACAATCCCGGTCGGCTGGAATACATCGGTGCCGGTGATTCACATCCGATCGCGTTTCCAGCCAGTCGCGCGAGCAATCGGCGCATTGAAGTCACTTATATCCCGGGGGGTTGAACGTCGTGAAAACGTTCATGGCGCTACTCAAATCCGGCTGGTTCATCGCCCTCATCGGGGTCATCCTGCTTTCTATTCTGGTGTGGGTGGGTGGCCCTTACTTGGGCATTGGGGATACTCAACCGCTGGCTAGTGCGGTGGCGCGACTGCTGATGATCCTGCTGATCATCGTGGTATGGGCCGCATGGCTGCAGATCCTGCAGTTGCGTGCCCGTTCCAGGACCAGGCAGATGTCCGCGGACATCGCCGGGCAGGCGACACAATCGCCGGCTGCCAGTGAGCGTGACGAGCGCGGCAGCGCCGAGCGTGCGCAGTTGCAGGCCCGTTTTCAGGAGGCCATCGACACGTTGCGCAAGAGCCGCCGCGGCGGTGGCAATCTCTATACGTTGCCCTGGTATGTCGTCATCGGTCCGCCGGGCTCTGGCAAGAGCACGCTGCTGCAGAACTCGGGCCTGCACTTTCCCTTGTCCGATCGCTTCGGCAAGGAAGCGCTGCGCGGCATTGGTGGCACCCGCAACTGCGACTGGTGGTTCACCGACGAAGCGGTGTTTCTGGATACCGCCGGGCGCTATACCACCCAGGATTCCGACCAGGCGGCCGATGCATCGGCGTGGGTCGAGTTCCTCAATTTGCTGCGCCGATACCGCAAGCGGCGTCCGATCAACGGCGTGCTCATCGCGGTCAGCATGTCGGATCTGCTGATGTTGGACGACACCGATCGACACGCGCATATCCAGGCCATTCGCAAGAGGCTGGACGAACTGAGCGAGCATTTGCGCGTTGGCGTCCCGGCGTATCTGGTGTTCACCAAGTGCGATCTGATCGCGGGATTCTCTGAGTTCTTCGATGATCTGGGTCCCGAACTGCGCAGCCAGGTCTGGGGGTTCACCTTTCCTCTGGCCAAGACCATCGACGGCAGCGCCGCGAGGAGCTTCGGCGACGAATTCAACCTGCTGCTGGATCGACTCAATACGCGCATCCTGGATCGTTTGCATGAGGAGCGTGACCGCAATCGGCGTGCCGCGATCCTGTCCTTTCCGCAGCAGTTGAGCGCACTTCGCGATGTCGCGAAACAGGTCGCCGAAGGCGTGTTCAGCGCGCATCAGTACGGCGTTACGCCGCTGCTGCGCGGTGCTTATCTAACCTCTGGCACGCAGGAAGGCACGCCCATCGATCGCATGATGAGCGCGGTCGCGCGCACCTTCGGTGTCGATGCGGCGCAGGTGCATGCACCGGGCGCGCAGCGGCGCACATTCTTCGTCGAGCATCTACTGCAAGATGTTGTGTTCGCCGAGTCGGGGTTCGCGGGCACCAACCCTGCGCTGGAGCGACGCAAGGCGGTGCTGCAGGTCGCATCCTATGCCGGGGTTTTGTTGCTCACCGTGCTGTTGCTGTCGGCTTTTGCGATCAGCTTCGAACGCAATCGCGGCTATCTGCAAACCGTGGACGCGGCGCTGGGAAATTTCCCATCCCGGGACGGCATTGGCGGTGCCACGACGCAAAAGGAATATTTCGCGCGCGTGCTGGAGCGGATTGATGCCTACTCCGCGGTCCAGGACGCGGCGCAGAAGTACCGGGACCACGTTCCCTTGCTGATGCGTTTCGGGCTTTACCAGGGGCACGAGATCGGGAATCAAGCACAAGCAGCCTACGTGCGGGAACTCAATGGCTTGCTGCTGCCGGGCGTGGCCGCACAATTCCGCATGGGGATCACCAAGAACGCGGGTGACCCGCAGCGGCTGTATTACTTCCTCAAGGGCTATCTCATGCTGGCCGAGCCCAAGCACGAGAATGCCGACGAACTGATGACTTTGGGCAACATTGAATGGCAACACCTGTTCCCCGATGAGCCGGTGCTGCAAAAGGCCTTGGCGAAGAATTTCAAGGCGTTGGTGGCGGTTCCGGGTGCGCTGCATCCGCTGTCCGCTGATCAAGCCTTGGTGGAGCAGGCGCGCAACACCTTGCGTGCCGCCGACCTGACCACGCTGATCTACGGCAGCATGAAGTTGACGGCGGAAAGCTCCGGCTATGCGCCGCTGCAGTTGGACAAGGAGCTGGGCCTGCTTGGCAACGTGTTTCAGCGCAAGGATGGGGCTCCACTGTCCACGCCGATACCGGCGCTGTATACGCAACCGGTATTCGAGCACGAGGCCAGCAAGGGCATCGAGGAGGCGGTCAATCAGTTCGTCAAGGACGACTGGGTATTTGGTGCCACCAGGATCAATGCCGTGCAGAAGGCCGGCTTGGTGCAGCAGGTGTTGAATCTTTATCAGCAGGATTACATCAAGGCCTGGGACGCACTGCTGGACAATCTGCAACTGCAGCCGGTCAACAATTTGCAGGATGCCAGTGCGATGGCAGCCAAACTGTCCGGACCCAGTTCGCCGCTGAAGGCCTTGTTGCAGGTGGTGCGGCGCAATACCAGCGACATGATGCGCGCGCCGCCATCGGCGGCCAACGGCAACGCGCTGACAGCAGCGAAGAAGGCTGGGCAGGGCGCCATAAAGAGCGCCTTGGCGCTCGCCCTCGCATCTTCCGCAGGGGGAGCGGCCACGACTGCGGGAAAACCCGGGGCTGCCATCGCTGCCCATTTTCAGACACTCGATGAATTGACCCAGGGTGCGCCAGGGTCTGAGCCGATCGATCAGGTGCTGAGCGTGCTCAAGCAACTCAGTAACACGCTGCTGACCATGACGGACAGCACCGCGGTGCCCACCGGGCAACCGAATCCGCAGTTGCTGCTGGCGCAGCAGCAGGTGGCGCAATTGCCGCCGCCAGTGTCCACCTGGATCTCGGCGCTCACCGGCAACACGCAGTCACTGGTCGCGAGCGGCGCCAAGGGCGCATTGCAGGATCAGTACCAACAGGCGGTGGGCAAGGATTGCGCGGAGTTCATCCATGGCCGTTACCCATTTTCGCCGCAGAGCACCGTGGGTATTCCGGTGCAGAATTTTGCCGAGCTGTTCGGCGATGGCGGTCGTTTTGATTCCTTCTACAAGCAAACGCTGGCGAATCTGGTCAACGCAAGCGGGCGCACCTGGCGCTGGAAGAGCGGGCCAGGCGCTGTGAGCGGACCGCCCGGATTACTGCACGAGATGCAAATGGCCGATCAGATCCGCAAGATGTATTTCCAGCGTGGCAGCATGCCGGAAGTGGATTTCACCCTGATCAACCCGGTGCTTGGTCAGGGGATCAGCAAGCTGGTCATCGAGATCGATGGTCAAAAGTTCGACTATGAGCCTGGTGGTGCCTCCAGCAGTGGCGCGATGAAATGGCCGGGGCCACAACCCGGGCACGTGTCGATCGCTGCTTATGACAGCAGTGGTACATTGATCAGCCGTTTTGATTACCAAGGCGACTGGGCGTTCTTCAATGCCTTGCAGGCTGCGCATCTGCAGCGCAAGTCGGATCTACTGTTTCTGGCGCGGTTCGATTTTGGTGGGCGCGTGGCCACGGTCATGCTGCAAGCCAGCAATCTTGTCAATCCGTTCCTCAACACGGTGGTGCAAAACTTCCGGTGCGGGGGATAGACGGATGCAGGGGGCAGCGTCGGTCGGTTTCTTTGGCAAGTTGCCGTGCGCGGGCGATTTCGTGCAGCGCCGATTGCCGGCTCATTTCGTCGAAACATGGGATCGCAGCTTTGAACATGCCGTGGACGCCGCGCGCGCGCTGCTCGGTGAGCAGTGGTTGACAGCCTACCGTGGCAGTCCGTTGTGGCGTTTCGTGCTGGCCCCCGGGGCATGCACAGAGTCAGCATGGGCTGGCGTGTTCGGTCCATCACTCGATCGTGTCGGGCGTTGCTTTCCGATGGTCATCGCCGCGCCATTGGGAACGGACGCCGGTGCGATGCTGCAACTGTTGCGCAGTGGCCATGGCTGGTTCGACGCGCTGGAGCAGACTTATATCGCCGGCCAAACGGGCGACCGGGTTGCCGTGGATGTATTTGACGCGCAGGTGGCTGCATTGCCGGGACCGCTGGACAGCGCGCTTGCCGGTCCATGGACTGCGCTGCATCAAATCGACTGGCGTTTGGCCGAATACTGGCACCTGCCACTACCTGCGGCATACGCGGACGGAGCCTGGCTCGGCGACACATGGTTGCAACTGGCGGACGTACCCGGGCCATGGTGCCAATGGTGGACGATGGCCGGCGGTGAGCGCGTTTCGCCCAGCTTGCTGGTGACGCGTGGCTTGCCGCAGTCATCGGTTTACGCCGGCTTTCTCGATGGACAGAGCGGACTGGAAATTTGGCGGGTTCCAGCCGGACTTGCGTTGCCGCAGACGCGTTGGCCAGCGCTGTCGCCCATGGCTGCGGCGACGTCGCCGGGTAACGCTGTTGCCGCGTGCAGTTCGATGCGGGATGGCTTTGCGGATTGGCGGCTGTTGCCCGATGCGGGGTCCGCGGTCGCGTCGCCGCCGCCCGATGATTTGTCCGACTTGCTGACTGATGCGGGGGTGGATTTATCGCGCGCTGCAGACGTGACCAATGCGGGGATCGCATTGGCTACGCATTCTGCCACGGGCAATCGCGCTGTCGCGCGCGCGCGCAGGAATGCCAGCGGCTTCACCCTGATCGCCGCGGATGATGGTGCGCCCGGTGCGCCCGGTGCGCAGCGGCAAGCCGCGACTCGCGTGGCCGGCGTGGCCGAAGCCCTCGCTGTTGATGAACTGCAATCCGGCTTGCATGTGCTGCGCGACCGATTGCTGGCCATGCATCAACAGTTGGCGAGCCAGCGCGATGACCTGATCAATCCGGTCATGGAAGATGCGGCGGTGATTGCCTTGCGCATTGCGCATCGTGTTGCGGAGTTTCTGCGCATTGGTGCCGCGGCAGCGTGGCAATCGCACCATGGCCGGGTTCGGCCAGTATTTTCCACCGCACCAATCCCCGCGTCGATGGCGCAGGGAGATCCTGCCGGGCTCGATGAATTTCTGGGCATGCACGAAGCGTCGCCCGCGACGGGTCTTGGCGGTGCGACAACGCCCGATTGCGAGGATGCGCGGTGTGAGGTCGCGGTTGGTGATCGTCTCCTGCTGGTTGCTACGCGCGGCCTGATCGAGCACTTGTCCATTGCAGTGATTGAACAGGCGCTGGCGTTGCCTACCTGCGACGCAGCATGTGTTCACATTGCGAGTGCGGTACGGCTTGGCAACGAGCCAGCACAGTGGCCCTTCACCGTGACCGAGGTCGAATCATGAAAACCCGCTATCGCTCGGCAGGGCGCACGGTCACCGGCAAGGTCCGCAAGCACAATGAGGACGCCATCCTGATGCGTGATGACGTCGGATTATGGGTGGTTGCAGACGGCATGGGTGGCCATTCGGCCGGTGATTACGCCAGCGGCCTGCTCATCGAGCGTCTTGGCGC
The DNA here is from genome assembly GCF_054637675.1 of Metallibacterium sp. Classification (NCBI taxonomy): domain Bacteria; kingdom Pseudomonadati; phylum Pseudomonadota; class Gammaproteobacteria; order Lysobacterales; family Rhodanobacteraceae; genus Metallibacterium; species Metallibacterium sp. The sequence goes on along the minus strand of NZ_JBTSRB010000031.1, from coordinate 8,797 downwards.
CGTGCGCCGCGATGGAGACGTATTCGACTTCATCGAAACGGTCGAGGATGCCGTGGTGCAGGTCAACACCGACTTGCTGCGAACGGCGGCGGAGCGTGGCGTCGACGTGATCGGCACGACCTTGGTGCTGTTGGTGCACAGCGCTGATTTCATGCTTTGTGGCTGGGTCGGTGATAGCCGCGGCTATTGCTACGAGGAAGGACGCTTGAGCCAGGTCACCGAAGATCATGTGCATGGCGGCATCAAGAGCGATATCACCCAGTTCGGAACGCAATCAGCGCAGCCAACGCCGGGTGCTGGCGTGCTGACTCGCGCCATTGGCGCCGAACGTGATTTGTTCATCGATTGGGTGGTTACCGGTAGTCGCCCGGGCATGCAGTTTCTGCTCTGTTCGGACGGCATCAACAAGGAAATGTCGGATGACGAGATCGATGCCGAGTTCCGCCGCCGGCTGCAACCGCAGGTGCTCGCTGATGAGTTGATTGATCTCGGTCTGCAGCGCGCAGCGCGCGACAATATTTCCGCCGTCATCGTGCAATTGCAGGATTGATCGAGACCGTACCCAGATGAAGTCCATCGTTGAACTGATTGTTGCCCTGCAGCAGGGAACGCTGACGCTGTCGGCCGCAGCGGATGCCATCGCGGCGCGTGGTGCGTTGCCTGATGCTGAGCATCGCGCCGAGCTGGCGCTGCTTGAGCAGGCAGGTCAGCAGGGTCAACTCGATGCGCCGACCGTGCGTGAGCTGTTGGCCAGACTCGTGGCTGCGCAGGCCGCAGCGGCCCCGGACGACAGCTTCGACGATGCCACCGTGGTCAAACCGGCGATCGACGACGCGACCGTGGTGAAACCCGCGGCGCGGCCGCCGCCGGCCGAGGCCGCCGATGGCACGGTCGTGAAGCCCGTGCCACGGCCGCCACCGCCGGAGCAGGACGAGGTCACTATCGTCAAGCCATCCGCAGTGCGCGTGCCGGATGGCACTGAGCGAACCACCGGGGTGACGGGCACTGCTGGAAAGACGGGCACCGGCACGGGTTCCAGCAGCATGGACATGGCCAGTTGGCGTCGCATCGCCAATGCCGAGGGTGGGGAATACGCGACCGTCGGCATGTTGCTCAAGGGTCGCTTCCTGCTTGAGCGCGAAATCGGCCGTGGTGGCATGGGCGTAGTGTTCCTGGCACGCGATGAGCGCAAGGTCGAAGCGCGCGATCGTGATCCCTATGTCGCCGTCAAGGTGCTGAACGATGATTTTCGCCGCCACCCCGATTCGCTGATCGCGCTGCAACGCGAGGCACGGCGCTCGCAACTGCTGGCACACGACAACATCGTGCGCGTGTTCGATTTCGACAAGGATGGAACCATCGTTTTCATGACGATGGAGTACATCGACGGTTCCGATCTGAAGACGCTGATCCGCGAACGCGCCTACAACGGCATGTCGCTGGCCGATGCGCGGCCGTTGATCGAAGGCATGGCGTGGGCACTCAAGCGCGCGCATGCCACGGGCGTGGTGCATTCTGATTTCAAGCCCGGCAACGTCATGGTCACGCGCGAGGGCGTGCCCAAGGTTTTCGATTTTGGCATCGCGCGCGCCGCGCAGCATGCGGGTAGCGATTCCGCAGGCGACAAGACTTTGTTCGATGCCGGCACCCTGGGCGCGCTGACGCCAGCCTACGCCAGCCTGGAGATGATCAAGGGGCAGGAGCCGGCAGCGTCCGACGACATTTACGCGCTAGGCTGCGTCATCTTCGAGCTGTTGACCGGCAAACATCCCTTCGACAAGGCCAGCGCCGAGGTGGCCCAGCGTGAAGGGCGGCGACCGCCGGCGGTGCCGGGGCTCACGCGACGTCAATACAAGACTTTGTGCGACAGCGTTGCCTTCACCCGCGAGCAGCGTTTGAAGAGCGCCGCCGAACTGATCGATGGTTTGCGCGAGGTTACGTGGTGCCAGCGTTATGGACGGCCATTTGCCTATGGAGCGGGCGTGGTCGTGTTGCTGGCGTTGGGAGCCTGGGGCTTGAGCCGCTACCTGCACGACCAGCAAGTCGCGCGCGTTGTCGAGCGCTTCGCACCAACCAATGCGCAGCACTACGCCAACGTCGGTCAGGCCATGACGGCGTTGAACGGTCTCAATCCACGGGACCGTACGCGCATCGTGCTCGAAGACGGGGAGATCATTCAGAACTTCCTGCTCAACCGCATTCGCAGTCACTGGAATCCGTCCGGCGATCACTACGATTTTGCCGGTGCGGAAAGGGTGTTTCAGGCGCGCGACCAACTCAGGCTTTACTCCCCGGCGCTGGATCGTGAGCATCGCGCCATCGAACAGCAGCGCAACGATCTGCTCAATACTCTCGATACCCAGCTCATGGAGCGCATCAGTGCCGGAGCGATTTTCGCGAGTCAGCCGCACAATGTGATCGCCACCATGGCCAAGATCCGGGCCATGGATCCGACCAGTGCGCTGCTGAAAAATTCGCAGTTGGAACTCAAATACGATATTGCCATTGGTCAGTCGCTGGGGTCCGGCCAGATCGCGCAGGCGCAGCAGCGGCTCCAGCTGGCGCGCAGCGTGTTTCCCGATTCACGGCGACTCGCGGTACGCGCTCAGCAACTGGCTGCGCTGAGCAGCAGTGAGCAGGTTGTCAGTGTCCCGATCACATCGCGGTTCCAGACGGTGACGCAAGCGCAAACCGCCTTGGCGGGGCTGGTGGCCACGCCGGCCACCACGGCGGTTTGGCAGAGTCAGGTCGCGGCTGCCATGGTGTTGTTGCAGAACAACCAGTCGCCCTCGACGCGCCACCTGGTGGACCGGCTCGGCGCCGCGATTGCCACGACCGTGAGCAAGCAGAACAACGCATTGCATCTGCCGCAGGACATCGAGCTGATCAATTTCGGCCTGCGCTACGCGCCACGTTCCGCGCCATTGTTGGCGCAGCGCGATCGTCTGGTGGCCTTGCAGCAACAGCAGCAAACGCGGCTCGATCAGGAGGCGGCGACGGCAGAAATCGCCTCGCGCATCGAGTCCGTGCGCCGCGCGGCTGCGGCCAACGACACCGCCAAGGCCGAGCAATCACTGGCCCGGATCCGCGCGTTGCAGTCGAGCAATCCTTTTCTCGTCAAGGAGGGTCCGACGCTCGTCGCAGAGGCCTATATACGGATCGCGCAAGGTGCATTCCGCGCCGGCAAGTATCAAGGCGCCCAACAGGCGATCGCGCAAGGCATTGCCGCGTTGGGGCCACGTTCGGATCTGGTTAACGCGCGGGATTTGTATGCGCTGACCGCTGCACTGATCAGCACGCATGGGCAACCGCTAGCCGCCGCCGATTATCAGCGTTTGAGCACCCAGCTCGGGCGTATCCGCAAGATCGATGCGAACGGGTTGAAGAACCTGGAAAGCGAGCTCAAGAGCCGTGGGCAACTCGCGCAGGGCACGCTATCAGCATTGCTCGAATCGTTGCGGCCGCCGAGTTTGGTCAGTACCGCTGTGCAGCCTGCGACACCGACGCCAAGTCCGATCAGCACGGTCTCGAAGCCGGCTGCTGTCGTACCCCAGATTCTCCCCAGCACACTGCCCCAACCAGTGACATCGGCCGCAGTCGCGACCAGCCCCGATCCTTGTGCGCAAGCCGGGCTGGCCGGAAGCGGGCGCGTGTGCTTCGATCGTTTGCAGGATGGCCAGCGCGGCCCGCTGCTGGTGGTGATTCCGGGGGTTGCCGGTGGCAAGCCGTATGCGCTCTCGCGTGCTGAGATCACCGTCAACGATTTCAATGCGTTCTGCAATGCTACGCACCAGTGCAAGCCAGTTGCGCTGGCTTATTCCTATGCCGGTCAGTTGCCCATCACCGATATCAATGTCAGCGCCGCCAAGGCCTACGCGCACTGGTTGAGCAACGAGAGCGGCCATGCCTACAGCCTGCCCACCGATGCCGAATGGTTGCATGCGGCGCGGGCTGGAGTAGGCTGGAAACAGTCCCCTGACAGCAACTGCCTGCCGCCTTCCTCGGATGGAAACAATGGTGACGGCAGCCCGATCTCGGCGCTGGGTCGTCAGCCGAATCCATGGGGTCTGGTGAACATGACCGGCAACGTCTGGGAGTGGGTGTTGCTCCCCCACGGTGGACTCGGTGTACGCGGGGGCAGCTACAACAGCTACTGGTCCGATTGCACGGTCAACGCCTTTCGCAGCGATTCGGGCGCGCCCCAGCGTGATGTCGGATTCCGCATTTTCAGGGCACTGAAATGACTGAATTGGAACGACAGATCAACCATAGCCTGCGCGCCCTCGACCGTGCCCATTTGCTGGGCCGTATCAGCCGCGATGAGTACCGGGCGCGGCGTCGACGCCTGTTGGTATCACTGGCCAACGATAGCCATGTGGTGACCGCACGCATTGCCATCAACAAGGCGGGCGCGGCGTCGGCCAAGACCATTCCGATCAGGGCGGCGCACGCGAGTCAGGAACAGGATGCGGCGCTGTCGAAGATGTTTTCTCCCAATCAGCCGGCAGCGCGGAAGTACCTGATCGCATTCGCCATCGGCATCATCGCTTGTGCCGTGCTGCTGTATTGGTGGTTGCATGCTGGATAAGCCGCTCCCGAAGTCGCTGCCGGCGGCGTGACCAGGGCGCTGGGATGAGTGGGTGGGCGCGGGCAGTCGAAAGCCTCAGTCCAGCCAATGACATCGGCCAGTTGGACAATTTCAAGGAGTGTGTTGTGCGGATTGCCTTGTTATCAGCAGCCTTGGCGCTTGCCTTGTGCGGCGGTTCCGTGTGGGCGCAGGATGCGGCCGGGATCCCCCTGCAAATACTGGTCAGCGGCGTGTCGCCCGCGAGCGGCGTGGCAACCCCAGCATCCCGCGCGGCTGTGGAGCGCATCGTGGATACCGAGTATCGAGCCGCGCTCGTGGCCGCTGGGCATCCGCCTGCACTGACGCCCGCGCAACTGCAGATCGTTGCGGAGAATGTCACCCGCGCCCTGCACAAGGCGGGCTTCGCCCATGCGCGGGCCTTCCTGTCGAATCAGATGCTGGCCTTCAATGTCCCCAACAGTGCTGCTGTTTCCGTCAGCGTCTTGGCGCCAGCGTCGCCACCGCGCGCAGTGGCGCCACCCGCGCCGCTTGCACCCAACGTGGTGCCGCCAATGAGCGTCCGCGACGAGCGTGCGGCGCAGACCGACCTGATCGCCGTGCGCGGCTTCCATGTCGAGGGCGTTGGCAATCATGCCGATGCGGGCATCACCCCCACCAGCATCCAGACCCTTGCCGATACCCTGTACGCGAAACTTGGCGGTACCGCCAAGCAGCCGATCAAGCTCAGCTTCCTGCAATTACAGGGAGTTGCCGATGCGATCACCAATCGTTACCGCAAGGCCGGCTTCATCGTCGCCACAGCGTTTCTGCCGGCGCAAACCCTGGGTAGCAGCAAGATCGTCGATATCAAGGTACTCGAAGGCCGGATCGGTCGCGTCATCGTCGAAGGCGCCAAGCGTTACCGTCCCTGGGTCATTGCCGCGCCGGCTGAGCACTTGAAAGGCCATGCTCTGCGCAAGAGCGATGTCGACTCCGCGTTGTTGTATGACCGCGATCTACCGGGCGTATCGGTGGCGGCGACCTTCGAGCCGGGCGCGCAAGTCGGTCAGACCAACCTGCTACTGATCGCACACGAAGCGCCGCATCCGTACACATTCACAGTAGGCGCCGACAACTACGGCACGTCGATCACCGGGCGCTATCGCGCTCTGCTGGGGGCCACCTGGAACAGCCCGCTGGGTATTGGCGACCGTCTGGCGGCGAACGTGGATTACGCGCTAGACCCGAGTCAGAACGTATACGGATCATTGCTCTACACGGTGCCTACCGTGATTGTTCCCGGTCTCGACGGCGTCGTCGGCGCCACGCGCAGTACCTTGCAGATCAATACCGGCCCTTTCGCGGCCCTGCATATCAGCGGCCCGACCTCGTCGTACTTCGGTGGCGTGAACTGGAAGTTCGTCAATGACGAAGACCTGAAATTGCAGGCTTCGCTGCAACTCATCCATGAGCAGGCCAAGATCAGCAGCCTCGGCGTGCTTTTGTCCGACGAGCAGTTCAATGTGCTTGATCTCGGCTTTGGCATGAATCAAACCGACCGCCGCTTCCATGGAGTCAATCTGCTGCAGGCTGACCTGCGTCAGTCGGTTAGCGGGCACTCGCTGCAGCCGGATCTGATCAGTCCGAATCACGCCAACAAGTTCACCATCGGGCGCCTGTCGTATACGCGCTTGCAGTTTCTGCCCGATAACCAGCAGCTGTATTTCAAGCTGGTCGGGCAATACACGCATTATGCGCTGCCACCGCTTGAGCAGTTCTCGATCGGTGGCCCGTATAGCGTTCGCGCCTATCCGATCGCCACGGCGCTGACGGACAGCGGGTTCTATACCTCGCTGGAGTATCACGTGGCCGCGCCCGGTTTCGGCAATCTCACCTCGCCGTTTTATGGCCAGCCGTGGCGATCGCTCCTGGAATTGGAGACCTTTGTCGATTACGCGCGCGGCTACCCATCGGCGGGTGATCGCCTCGGCAATCCTGCCGTGGTGACCTACAAGGGCATTGGCGCCGGGGTTGTATTCCGCCTGCCGCGATTCCACGGTCTGGAGTTTCACCTGGATTATTCGGTGCCCGTGGATGAGCAGAGCGCATCCGGCCTGAACGGCTACCAGATCTATTCCGGTTTGGGCATGAAGTTTTGAGGGGAGAAGATCATGAGCAAGACCATGGCGACAAAAAACTCCGCATCCCGCAAGCCGGCACGCTGCACGCAAGCTGCGCGCAATCCGCGCACAACACTCCCGCGGCGCAAGCTGCTGTCGCTCAGCGTGTCCTTCGCGGCGGTGGTGGCCGGCACGTTCCTGTTTTGCGGCTCGGCCTTGGCCGTGCCGGGGCTGCCGCCCGGGACGACACCGACGGGCGGTGTGATCGTCGGTGGCAGCGGCTCGATTTCACAAAGTGGCGATACCACCACCATCAACCAGTCCTCCGGGCTGTTGGCGATCAACTGGAACACCTTCAATGTCGGTGCCAACGCGACCGTGCTGTTCAACCAGCCCTCGGCGGCCGCGATCGCGCTAAACCGCATCCTCGATCAAAACCCGAGCCTGATCTTCGGTCACATCGACTCGAACGGCCTTATCTTCCTGATCAACACCCACGGCATCATTTTCGGGCCAACGGCCGAGCTCAATGTCGGCGGCCTGCTGGCCAGCACGCTGGACATGACGCCCACCGATTTCATGTCCCGGCGTTTCAATCTGGATGCGCATGGCGCAGTGGCGAGCGTCGTCAACTATGGGCTGATCAACGCCGCCAGCGGTGGCTCGGTCAGCCTGCTCGGTGGGCAGGTCACCAACAACGGGCTGGTCGTCGCCAACTACGGGCATATCAATCTCGATGGCGCCAATCGCGCCGTGCTCGATTTCGGTGACAACGGCCTGATCAATATCCAGGTCACCGGCGAGCTGAAGAAGCAACTGGATGCCGAGCAAGCCGCGGTGATCAACAACGGCACCCTGCGCGCCGACAGCGGCACCGTGATCCTGCAAGCCACCGCGGCGCGCAATCTGTTCACCAACCTGGTCAACAACACCGGAAACATCATCGCGTCCGGCATCAGCAGCGACGGTGGCGTGGTGCGATTGGTGGCCGCGGGCGGCAATACGCTCGACAGCGGCAGCATCGATGCCGGCGGCATGCACGGCGGCACGGTGCAAATCCTGTCCGATCAAAACGTCGGTGTTACCGGCAACATCAATGCCTCGGGTACGCAAGGCGGCGGCAGTATCCGCGTCGGTGGTGGCTGGCAGGGCGGCGAAGGTCTGCCGACCGCGGCGGTGACCTACGTGGGACCAACCGCCACCCTCGATGCCAATGCCACGCAGTCGGGCAACGGCGGTTCTGTCGTGGTGTGGGGCAACCAGGGCAACAACTTCTACGGCACCATCACCGCGGATGGTGGCGCGCAGAGTGGCAATGGCGGTCAGGTTGAAACCTCGGCGCACACCGGGCTCAATGTTCAGGGCAACGTGGACGCATCGGCGGTCGCGGGACTGGCGGGTACCTGGTTGCTTGATCCTTGGGATGTCACCATTGCAAGTGGCGGCGGAACAGCATTTAACAATCCTTTCGCAGCCACGGCCACATCCATCATCGATCCAGCCGGCATTGATACCGCGCTGACCGGTGGCACCAGCGTAGTCGTTTTCACCGGCAGCTCGGGGTCACAAAACGGCGACATCGTCGTGAATAGTCCGATCACAGCCTCTGGTCCAGGCTCGCTCTATCTGAAGGCTGCAGGCAGTATTTTTCTCAATGCCAATATCAGTTCATCAAACAGCACGACACCGCTCAACTTGTACCTATGGGCCAACTATGGTGGTACGACTTCCGGATCAACTTACTCCAGTAACGCGACGTGCACTTCAAGTACCTTGTGTGTAGTGGACATTGGCGACACTGGCAATGCCAGCATCACCACCAGCGGCGGCAGCGTGGATGTGGAAACGGGCACTGGCGGTGGTGCACTGAATATCGGTAGTACCAGCGACACAGGCAGCATCAATACGGGTGGCGGCACGCTGACCGTGAACGCGACCGGGATCGTTCAATCCGCCTTGGCCGGGAGCATTTTGGCCGGCAATGCGACGTTCAACGCCGGTGCCGGCGCGCTGACGCTGGACAGCACTGGCAATGACTTCACTGGAGTGGTGAGCCTCAACAACAGCGGCGCCAATGCCGTCACCCTGAACAACGGCAGCCATGCGCTGG
>NZ_JBTSRB010000030.1:0-39303 GCF_054637675.1 Metallibacterium sp. | reverse complement strand
GCGCGTTCCTGAGCGTGCCGGCATCGATCACCTCGAAGCCCATCGCGCGGGCCATCGCGGTCACAGCCTCTTTTGCCGGGGCGTCATCGCCGGCCAGGAAAATCGTCACGCGCCGGCCGGCGCCGAGGTCGGGACCGGCGGCGAGCAGTTGCGCGAAGACCGTGTTGAAAGCCTTGACCAGGCGGACGCCTGGGACGGCACGGGCGATTTCCTCGGCGGCCGAGGTCGTATGGCCGACGGTCAGACCCATGTAGTCGGCGGTGAGCGGATTGGTGATGTCCACCACGATCTGTCCGGCATCGGGTGTTGCCGCGCGCAGCGCGTCCACGGCCTGCGCGTAGCCGGTTGCCAGGATAACGATTTCGTTGCCGGGTGCTGCGCCTTGGACCGGAAGCGCGCGAGCGCCATGACGTGAGGCAACCTGCGCAGCCTTTGCGGAGTCGCGCCCGGTGACGCTCACCTGGTGCCCTGCGCGGGTGAGCTGCTGGACGAAAGCCGAACCCATGTTGCCAGTGCCAATGACCAGAATTTTCATAGTGATCTCCTGAAGAGTGAGGGGTCTCGAGTAGCCGCTTGAGCGTCTCCAGGTAAATTTTGGTCCCTGCATTGGCTTGAAAAATAGAAGGCTTCGATCAAATAATATTTGCGATCAGCGTAATAATCAGGGTGCCGAATGGACATCGTCCATGCGATGCAAGTCTTCGTGCAGGTCGTCGAGCGCGGCAGCTTCTCGCGGGCCGCCGATGCACTTGATCTCTCGAACGCGGCGGTCACCCGCCAGGTCGGGTTGCTCGAGGCGCATCTCGGTACGCGCCTGCTCAATCGCACGACGCGCCGCCTCTCGCTGACCGACGCGGGTGCGGAGTTTCATGGACGCTGCCGCACGATCCTGGAGGAAATCGCGGACGCCGAGGCCGTGGCCGGACAACTGACGGCCCAGCCGGTGGGCTTGCTGCGCATCTCCGCGCCCCTGTCCTTCGGGATCCTCGAGCTGGGGCGCTTCCTGCCCGCATTCCGTGCGAAGTACCCGAAGCTGCGCCTCGACATCGATCTGTCCGACCGTCTGGTCGATCTTGCCAATGACGGCATCGACGTCGCTCTGCGGATCACCGGACGGCTCGATGACAATCTGGTCGCCCGGCGAATTGCGCTGATCCCCATGATCGTCTGCGCATCCCCGGGGTATCTCGAACAGCATGGCACGCCGTCCTCACCCGGCGAGCTCGCCCATCACGCCACGCTGAGCTTCAGCTATCTGTGGGCTGGCGACGAGTGGACATTCACGGATGCGCGGGGCGCGGTCACCCGCGTGCGTGTCGATCCCGCCGTCCATGCGAGCAACGGTGACCTCCTGCGTGACCTCGCGATCGCCGGCTGCGGAATCGTCATGCAACCCGAATTCATCGTGGCTCAGGAGCTGGCGCGCGGCCGGCTGGTGCCGCTGCTTGCCGACTACCGCACGATGGATCTCCACTTGTACGCGGTCTACCTCAGCCGCCGCCACCTGCCGGGAAAGGTCAGGGTCTTCATCGACGAGCTCGTGGCGGCGATGGGTGCGGCTCAGCCATGAACGAATCTGATCGTATCTCCGCGAACAGCCCCGACGGGCGAGCAGTCATCCAGCAAGCTCCATGCAGTTCCGTGGCAACAAGGCGGAGGATTCGTAAACTGTCTGCTACTGGCTTTGCCGCCAAGACCCTTGGCGAACTAGACTGCGCAGTCCATGGCGAACCCCATCCAGCGCGAAAAGATGTACGAGGCGCTCGCCTACTTCTCGGCGCATGTGCGCCATGGCGGGCAGATCAAGCTGTTCAAGCTGCTGTACTACCTCGATCTGCTGCACTTCCGACGTACTGGCAGGACGACCACCGGCCTGACATACGAAGCTTGGCCGATGGGGCCTGTCCCGCCCACGCTAAATCGCGAATTCAACGATGAGAGATCCGAGCTGAGAAGCCGATTTCACGTTGAACGTTTCAAGCGTCTGGACGACTGGCTTCCAACACCAACCATCGATTCTGATGCCGACGAACTTGAGCGGACTGCGTCAGGGGGATCGAGCGGCTACTCGCCCGGACAGATCAAACCGAAGACCCCATACAAGCATCTGTACCTTACGCGGCGCGAGCAGGAACTCGCTTCGGTGCTTGCCGAAATTTTCCGCGATGCCACTGCAGCGCAGATGTCAGACGTATCTCACAACAAATTGGGACCGTGGCGCAAAGCGCTCCAAAAATCCAAGCAGGCCAAGATCGAAAGACCTGAGATTGACCTGCTCGAAGGGGTGGTGGCGGTGGGCAAGAAGGATGAGGAACTGCCCATCGATGAGTTGAACGCGCTGGTTGCCGAGCGAGTGCATCTGGAAGAGGCGCTGCGCTAGATGGTACCGCCAGGAATGCAGTGCGGAGATGTGATCAGCATCTTCGACTATGAGTTCACGGATGGTTCCACCGCTGACTCAAAATACTTCGTGGTGATGGGCTATCACCTGGGTCAGGCCCTTGGCTTTCTCACCACATCCAAGGAGAAGGGAGGTCGGCAACGTCGAGATGGTTGCCATATCGAGTACGGCAACTACCCACCGAACTTCTACTTTTCCCAGAAGAACACGCCGTTCTCAGGTGGGACGTGGGTACTGCTGTGGGTCGAGTTCCATGATGCCGTGACGTTGGCCAAAAAACTCCGAGAAGGGAAGGCTGTGCGCGTCCACACGTTACCCGAGCAAACCGTCCGAGCGCTTCGGAACTGCTTCGAGAAATGCCCCGACTGGGCCCCGATCTACTCCACATGCACCTGTGGTGGAAAGTAAATTGCCGAACGATCCCAGTGCGATGGCTGCCGTGTTGGCCGTGAGCACATACCAGCACGCATTAAAGGAAAGTCTTTTATGGCCGCTCCCAGGCCGTGTGCCAATACAGCCCAGATGGTTCGCGCCAGCTTGTGGGCTACTACTGCAGCAACAGCGACGTTGTAGGGACGTCACTGCAGCAGCGCGGTCAACCACGGCCAGTGCAGCGCTTCGGCGCGCAGGGCGGTGGACCGGCCGCGTGCATTAACAGGGTGCGCAAGTAGCGGTTTCCGCGTTTGCTGATCCCCAGATGGCAGATGCGTCCGCCGGTGCCGGCCTGGCGCGGCACAAGTCCAGTCCAGGCGGCAAATTCGCGGCAATTGACAAAGGCCGCGGGCGAACCCATGGTGGCCACGACTGTCGCGCAGTGAGTACGCCGATGCCAGGGATTCGCCACTTGGTGGCAAGTCGGGGTGCCGCGCAAGCATTGCTGCAGGCGCTGCTCGAAGGCCTCGATGTCCGCCTGCAAGTCGTCCACCCGCTTGCGCTGCTCACGCCTTCAACGCCTGGCGCACGCGCTTCGCGTCGACGATCGATGGCTCCGCGACCGTAGGTCAGCGACACCATGTTGGATGTTGGCATGGTGGGCCACCCTCGAGTAGGCGCGACTGGGAAGGTGCAGCGGACTTGCTTTCACCGTTGGGTTTCGCCAACGGGCACCGCAACACCTCGCGTTCGCACCAACGCGAGTCCTGTTGCCGCAAGAAGTGTCAGCGCCGCGAGCAGCAGTGGGACATCGAAGCTGTGTTGCCGTGCGGCCAGCCACGCCGCGGTCAACGGTCCGACGATCTGCCCGATGCCGAACGCGGTGGTCAGCGCGGCAATCAATCGGGTATGGTCGCTCGGTGCAAGCAGGCGCGCTTCGCGCATGACCACCATGACGATGGGCATGAGCACACTGCCGATCAACACGGTCGCCAGCGCGAGGCCGAGGATGCTCGGCCAGACCAGAATCAGGGCGATGCCGGCGATCATCGAGACACAGGTTCCGGCCAGCGCAGGGCGGTTGTCGATGCGTCGCAGAATGCGCGGCAGCAGCAGGGTCAGGACGACGGTCGCCGCGCCGTAGAGCGGCCAGAACCACTCGCGCAGCGCGGGAAGGTGCAGACGCTCGCCGGCGATGACCGGCAGAAAGGTTGCGGGGATCACATAGCCGAAGCCGATCAAGCCGTAGGCGGCGATCAGCGCCCAGGCCGGACCCGTAGGCCTTGCCGTGGCTGCCGCATGGGCGTGTGCCGTTGCCGCTGGGGAGGCGCTGGCCAGCGTGCGCCAGACCAATGCCGTCATCAGGGCGCCGACCAGGCCGAAGCCGATCCAGCTCGCCGCCGAGCTCACGCCCAGGGGTTGCGTCCCAGCCACTATTACACCGCTCACCACGATGCCGACCCCCGGGCCGGTGAACACCAGGGCTTCAAGCAAGCGATGCGTAGCCGCGGACACGCGATGCATGCTCCAGGCGATGCCATGCACCACCAGCACCGCCGCAGCGACGCCCGCCAACAAGCGCCAGGCCAGCCACGGCACCATGCCGTGCACTAAGCCCATGCCCGCGGTGGACAGCACGATGGTCACCAGTCCCCCGCGCAGCGCTTGCCGCTGCGGCAAGGCCACCACGGTGCAGAGCAAAGCCCCGGCCAGATAGCCGAGGTTGTTCACCGACGCCAGCCAGCCGCCGCCGACCAGGGTCAGTCCGGCATCCGCCTGCATGATCGGCAGCAACGGGGTGAGCAGGAAACGACCGATGCCGAGGGCGATGGCCAACAGCAGCATGCCGGTCAGGGCGATGCGCAGAGGTGCGTTCATGGATGCGTCCGCAGGGGATTGCAGGACCGCATGTTAGGCGCCAATATCAAACTATGAAATCGAATTATTCAGAACGAACACATCGGATTTGACGATCATGGACCTGCGTGAGCTGGAAGCTTTTCAAGCCGTGGTCGAAGCCGGCGGCGTCGGCCGCGCGGCGTTGCGCCTGCACCGCGCGCAATCGAGCATCACCGCGCGCATCCGTCAGTTGGAGGCCTCGTTGGGCGTGGCGCTGTTCGAGCGCGATGGGCGTGCGCTGCGACTGACCGCGGCCGGCGATGCGCTGCTTGGCTACACCGGGCGTCTGCTCGGCCTCGCCGAGGAAGCGCGTGCTGCGGTGCGCCAGGACAGCATCGGCGGGCGGCTGCGTCTGGGCGCGATGGAAAGCGTGGCCGCCAGCCGGTTGCCACTGCCGCTGGCGGAGTTCCACCGCCGCCACCCCGAGGTCATGGTCGAATTGCAGACCGCGAACTCACGCGAATTGATCGCACGTGTGCAAGCCGGCGCGCTGGATGCGGCCATCGTCGGTGATGAGGTGGACAATGCGCGCTTCACGCGCGTGCCGCTGTACCGCGAGGAATTGGTGCTGGTCGCTACGAGTGGAAGCCAACTTCTGGCTAGCCCGAAACACCTCAATGGCAAGACCTTGCTGGTGTTTCATGGACAGGGTTGCGCGTATCGCCGGCGTCTTGAGCACTGGTTGCAAGCGCTGTGCGTGGTACCGGCGCGCACGCTCGAGTTCGCTTCCTATCACGCGCTCCTGGCGGCTGCTGCAAGCGGTGTCGGCGTGTGTCTGATACCGCGCTCGGTGCTGAACATCTACCCGCAGCGCGAGGCGCTGGCCGTGGCCACGGTGCCGACGCGCGTGGCGCATCTGCAAACCCTGCTGGTGACGCCGCGCACCTTGCACACACCGGCGCTGACGCGACTCGTCGAAGCTCTGCGCGCCGATGCCGGGGCGAGCACCGCCGCCTGAGCGCCACTTCAGGGTGCTGCGAATAGGATTCCCTGCGGCCCGCACGGGGTTGCGCGGCGCACCCCGCGCCAAGGCGTCGTCGCTGTTGCACTGGACCCTACTAGTAGCGCCGAGCTTCGGTGCTTGCGGAAAGCCCGCGCCTATCCGGGCCGATGCGCCAGCACCGCGCGCTGCAGATCCGCCAGCGCGCCGCGGATCGCGCCGGATACGGACGCCGACGCGACCATGCCAGCGTCCGTCAAATTGGCGCCGAGCAGCGGGATGCTGATCGAAGCCGCCTCGACGATGACGGCCGACATGGTGCGCAGCGTCTCGCGCAGCGCCGCGTCCGCATGCTGCGCGCGCGGCGAAGCGTTGAGCACAGCCACCGGCTTGCTGACGAACGTCGCGTCACCGACCAGCCAATCCAGCGCGTTCTTGATGCTGCCGGTCACGCCGTGGGCGTATTCCGGACTCGCGATCAACAGCGCATCGGCCGCCGCGACCGCGGCATGCAGCGCGGCGACGCGTTCCGGCACATGCGGCTCATGATCGGGATTGAACAACGGCAGATCACCGATGCCGGACCACAGCCGCAGCTCCATGTCAGCCGGAGCCAGCCGCACCGCGGCGCGCAGCAGCGCGGAATTGATCGATGCCGCGCGCAGGCTGCCGGAAAGCGCCAGAACTCTCATGCTGCCCCGCTTGGAGTCATCGTCGTGGAACGCGACTGGATGAAAACACCACGGCGCGACGCGCGTAGCCAGCATCGCAAGCCGGTTGTGGCGAACACCTTCGCTCAGCCCGCGCGCAGCCAGCGCGCGGCATCCAGCGCGTAGTAGCTGAGGATGGCATCGGCGCCGGCGCGCTTGAACGCGGTGAGGGTTTCCAGCACCACGGCCTTCTCGTCGAGCCAGCCGTGTTGCGCGGCGGCTTTCAGCATGGCGTACTCGCCGCTGACCTGATAGACGAAGGTGGGCATGCCGAAGCGCCGTTTGACCCGGTACAGCACGTCGAGATACGGCAGGCCCGGCTTGACCATCACCGCGTCGGCGCCCTCGGCGATGTCGAGTTCGACCTCGCGCAGCGCTTCGTCGCTGTTGCCGACGTCCATCTGGTAGGTGTGCTTGCCGCCCTTGCCGAGATTGCCGGCCGAACCGACCGCATCGCGGAACGGGCCGTACAAGCTCGATGCGTACTTGGCCGAATAGGCCAGGATGCGCGTGTGGATGTGCCCGGCCTGTTCCAGCGCGGCGCGAATGGCGCCGATGCGCCCGTCCATCATGTCCGAGGGCGCGACGAAATCGATGCCGGCCGCGGCCTGCGCCAGCGCCTGACGGGTGAGCGCGGCGATGGTCGGCTCGTTCATCACGTAGCCGCTGGCGTCGATCAGGCCGTCCTGGCCGTGCGTGGTGTAGGGATCGAGCGCGACGTCGCCGATCAGGCCCAGTTCGGGGTGGCGCCGCTTGAGCACGTGGATCGCGCGCTGCATCAGCCCCTCGGGATTCCAGGCCTCGCGCGCGTCCTCGCTCTTGACGCCGTCACCCGGCGCCGGAAACAGCGCCAGCGCCGGAATGCCGGCCGCCACGCACTCGGCAGCGAGGGTTTCGAGGCGGTCGATCGACAGCCGCGCGACGCCCGGCATCGAGGGCACGGACTCGCTGCGATCGCTGCCTTCGCAGACGAAGGCGACCATGATCAGATCGCCGGGCGTGAGCACGGTTTCGCGCATCAGTGTGCGTGAGAACGCGTCGTGGCGCATGCGCCGCAGGCGCGTGGCGGGGTAACTCATGGCGCGGCTCCGGACAGGTCACGCCATTTTACGCCGCGCCGGCGTTGGCAAGCGCCACGCGCAGCCGTGCACAGTGCCGCGGAACGCGCGCGGGTTGTCGCCGCGCGGCCCCGCGCTTGCGTCATCCCCGTGCAATCCATCGCCGCCCTCATCCCGTCGCAAGCCGGGATGCAGTAACTCTTGCTTGCGGAGCGCCCGGTCGGGATGACGTCAATAAAGAACACACCGTTTTTTGCCGTCATCCCCGCGGCAGCGGGGATCCAGTGGCCCTTGCGGAGCGCCCATCTGGATCCCGGATCGGCCCTGCGGGCCGTCCGGGATGACGTCAGAAAGAGCGGGCGCCGGCCGCGATGACCTCATGAAACGGAGCGCACCGGCCGCGATGTGCCGCCCCAAAATCGCAACACGCTCGTCCCGAGTCCCGAGTCCCGGCACGCCTCAGCGATTGCCTTGATCGCTGCCGCGGATGAACTTCACCAGGTTGGCGTGCAGTTCCTTGATCGACTGCGGCTGCTCGTACAGCATGTGTCCGCAGTCGTAGAAGTTCAGTGTGATGTTCTTCTGCAGCGCCGGCGGCAGGCCCAGATGTTCCACGGTGTACTCGGTGCCGTAGAACGGCGTGGCCAGATCGTAGTAGCCGTTTTCGATCTGCACCTTCAGGTGCGGGTTGTAGCGCATGGCCGCGGCCAGATCGGGCGCGACGTTGGTGTAGCCAGGCCAGTTGATGCGGCCGCCGTAGTGCTTCCAGTTCCAGTCGCGACCCACCGTGTCGCTGAGCACGATGTAGTTGCGATCCTCGCCGAAGTGCAGCGTTTGCCGCACGTAGCGGTTGAATGCGGCGGTATAGGCGCCGGTGATGGCGTCACTCTGCGGATCGTTCTCGGCGTACTCGGCCAGTTGGTCGGCGGCATAACCCGAGTAACGACCGTCCAGACGTCCGGTGACCAGATCCTTGCCACGCTGCAGCTCGGCCATGAACTGGAACAGGCTGACGCGCAGGTCGGCCTTCTCGATGTAGCTTGGCTTGAGGCCGGTGTATTGCGCCAGCTTCTGCACGATCTGCGCCTTTTCGGCGACCGGCAGCGAGGATCCCAGCATCAGCGCGCTGGCATATTCGCCGCGCGCGAAGTTCTTCACCTGCTGCAGGTAGGCCGGCAGATCAGCCGGGCACTGCGTGACCTTGTGGTAGCACGCCACCGCGGCGTAGCTGGGCAGGAAGCTGATGTAGGGCAGGTCGTTGCCAGGATTGAAGCTGGCGGTCTCGAAGTTGAGGATCGAGGACATCAGCACCACGCCGTTGAAGTCCATGCCCTGCTGCTGCAGGTCGTTGACCAGCACCGCCGAGCGCGTGGTGCCGTAGCTTTCGCCGATCAGATACTTGGGCGAGTTCCAGCGGTCGTTGCGCGAGACATAGTCGCTGATGAACTGGGTGAAAGCCTTGCCATCGGCGTTGACGCCGTAGAAATCCTTGGGCGTGCCGACGCCGCCCTGGCCCTTGCCGATGATGCGGCTGAAGCCGGTGCCCATGGCGTCGATGAACACCAGGTCGCTGACATCCAGCAGTGAGTCATTGTTATTGACCACGTTGTAGGGCGCGGGCGGGGTATGGTGGGCATCGCCGCTGATCACGCGCACCGGGCCAAAAGCGCCCATGTGCAGCCACACCGAAGACGAGCCCGGGCCGCCGTTGTACAGAAACGCGATCGGGCGCGTGGACGGATCGCGCACGCCGTCCTTGACATAGGCCACGTAGAACATGCTGCCGGTGGGCTTGCCGGCTTTGTTCTTGAGGATGATGGTACCGGCGGTGGCGGTGTAGTCGATGCGCTTGCCGTTGATGGTGACGCTGCCGTGGGTGACGGATTTCTCGTCCTTGGGCGGCGCCACGTGCGCGGCGGCCTGGACTTCGGGCTTGGCTGGTGCGTCGGCGGCGTTGACACCGAGGCTCAGCGTAAGCGCGGTGCCGGCCAGCAGCAGGGCGAGGGTGCGTTTCATGGGTGGTCCTCAGCGATCAGCCGCACGGGGCGGCAGGGGGTGGAGTCATCAGCCGCGCGCGGCTGCGTGGGTGATGAAAGCGTCGATGTTGTGCGCCAGTTGCGGCAACACCGCGGGGTTGAGATACAGCATGTGTCCGACCGTGTAGTAATCCTCGTGGATGTTGCCCTGCAGGGCCTGCGGCAAACCCATGTGCGCGATGGTGTAGTTGGTGGCGTCGAACGGCGTGGCCAAGTCGAACCAGCCGTTGTTGAGCAGCAACTGCATGGCCGGATCGTTGCTCATCGCGCGCGCCAGCGCCGGCGCCACGTTGCGCACGCGGCCCATGGTCTTGCCGCTACCCACGCCCTGCGCCAGTGCGCTCAGCGGCGGCTTGTAGCGGCCCCAATCCCAGGCTTTGAACACGGCGCCACTGGTCTGCACATACAGGTGCTGGCTGCGGTAGTGCAGGCTGTTCTGCAGGTAATCATCGAAGCTGGCGCTGAGTGCGCCCCAGATCGCGGTGGTCGCCGCGCCCGCGGCGGAGCCGCCGGATTCGGGATCGAGCGGCTGCAGCTCCGGTGTGATGAAACGCGCGTCGAAGCGCCCGGTGCTGGTGCCATCGCCCAGCAGATTGCGCTGAAACACCGACAGCGGCATGCGCAGATCGGCGCGCAGCCACAGCGCCACCGGCAGGCCGGTGTACCGCGCCAATTGCGCGGCGATGCGCGCCTTCTCGGCCGTGGGCAGTGCCGTGCCCTGGAACAGCGCGTGCGCGTAGGCGCCACCAGCGAATTGCTCGACCTGGTGCACGAAAGCCGGCAGATCCGGCGGCTGCGGGTGCAGGCGATGGTGGTACCAGGCCACCGCCGCGTACGAGGGCAGGTACAGCTCGTAGGGCAGGTCGTTGCCCGGATTGGTGTTGAGCGTGGCGAAATCCAGCACCGTCGAGCACAGGATCACACCGTCCAGATACACGCCCTTGCCCACCAGATCCCGCGCCAGCACCGCCGAGCGCGTGGTGCCGTAGCTCTCGCCGAGCAGAAACTTGGGCGACTGGAAGCGACCGTTCTGCTGCACGTAGCGCTGGATGAATTGGCTGAACGCATGCGCGTCGCCGTTGATGCCGTAGAACATCTTCGGCTTGCCGTAGCCGACGATGCGGCTGTAGCCGGTGCCAACCGCATCGATGAATACCAGGTCGGTGCTTTTCAGGATGCTGTCGGCGTTGGGCACCAGGCGATACGGCGGCTGCGCCGCCTTGGCATCGCCTGGCGCCGGCCATACCAGCCGGCGCGGACCGAAGCCGCCGATGTCCACCAGTGCCGAGGCGAAGCCCGGGCCGCCGTTGTAGGCAAAGGTGATCGGGCGCCGCGCCGGATCGTGCATGCCGTCCTTGGTATAGGCGATGTAAAACACGCTGGCCGTGGCCTGATGCTTGGCGTCGTACAGCAGCAGCGTGCCGGCGGTGGCGGTGTAGTCGATGCGCTGGCCGGCGATGACCACGCTGTGATGGGTGACCACGGCGCGCGGTTTGGGAATCGGCAGCGGCACCGGCTTGGCGGCCTTGGCCGCAGTCGCAATCGCAGGTTTGGCGGCAGCGCGCGCGATGGGCGCGAGCAAGGGCGTGGTCACGATCAACAATGCGGCGAGCAGGGTTTGCCGGGTGATGCTCTTCATGGCGTTTTTCATGGCGACACCCCACGCAGGACGCAAATGACGGGGTGCGAACCTTGCACGCCGCCTCTTCTGAACCGTTTATGACCACGCCCGCGGGGCATGGTTCCCCGGCGTGCCCACAACGCCGTTTCACGCACTGTCGAACCGGGCATCGATCAGCCATTGCAGGACCATGCCGAACACCAGACACTCAGCGCATGGCCGCCACCCCGCCGCAAGCCATCCTCGATGCCATGCTGCTGCTGCGTGCGCGGCGCTATGCCGAGGCGCGCGCACAATTGCAGGCGCATCTGGCGCAGGCGCCAGCCAGCGTGCAGGCGCTGTGGCTGCTGGGCGGCGCCTGTCAGGAGTCGGGCGATCTCGACGCCGCGCGCGCGTCCTTCACGCAACTGCTGCGGCTCGATCCGTGCTGGGTTCCGGCGCGCGTGGCGCTGGGCGAGCTGCTGGCGCGCGCCGGACAAATCGACGTCGCCGAGCGCACATTGCGTCGCGCGCTGGACGACGATCCGCGCTTCGCGCGCGCCGCGCTCAGCCTCGCGCAATTGCTGCGCCACGCCGGGCGCACGCGCGAGACATTGCCAATCACCAGCGCGGCACGCGCGCACAGCGACGATCCTGACTTGCTGCTGGAACATGCGCTGGCGCTGCGCGCCTGGCAACGCGACGCTGAGGCGCTGACGCTACTGCAGCACGTGGCTGCCGCGCATCCGCGGCACGCCGATGCCGCGCACTATCTGGCACTGGCCTGGCACGGCGCCGGTCGCTACGAAGAGGCGATTGCCAGCGCGCGGCGCGCGCTGGACCTGGGTCTGGATGATGCCGAGACCTGGGGCGTGCTGGCACGCGCACTGGCCGCCGCGCACCGATTCAACGAGGCCGAGGACGTCTTTCGCAGTGCTCTGCAGCGCGGCCCGGATGCGGTGCCGCTGCATGACGATTACGCACGCCTGCTGTGGCTGCGCAGCGGCGATCTGGCCCACGCCACCGCAGCGCTGGATGCGGCCTTGCAGCGTCAGCCCGACAGCCCCGCGCTGCTCGCGCTCAAGGCGCAGTTGTACGGCAGCGCCGGCGATACGCACGGCGCCTACGCGCTGCTTGCGCGCGCCGCCGCACTGCCGGACGCCGACGCACAAATCGAAGTCGCCGCCGCTACCGCCGCACTGAAAGACGTTCCGCAACGCGCGCTCGGCCACGCGCGCCGCGCCGCCGCACGCACGCCCGAACTGGCGCAAGAGGCACTGATCCAGGCCCTGCTGGTGCGCGGCGAATACACCGAAGTCGCCGCACTGTTGCAGCGTGCGCAGGCAGCGCGCCCGGACGATCAGCAATTGCTGGCCTTGCAGGCCACGCTGTGGCGTGTTTGCGGCGATGCGCGCTATCGCGCGCTGTACGACTACCCCAGCGTGGTGCACGCGTGGACGCTGGACACCCCGCCCGACTGGACGAGTCTCGACGCCTATCTCGATGACTTGCGCACCACGCTGCGCCGCCTGCACAACCTGCACGGACACCCGCCGGATCAGTCACTGCGCGGCGGCTCGCAGACCATGGGCGATCTCGCCAGTCACGATGACCCGGTGATCCGCGCCTTCTTCGATCACGCCATCGTCGGGCCACTTGATCGCCATCTGGCGTGGCTGGGCCACGGCGACGATCCCCTGCGCCGACGCAACAGCGGGCGCTGGCGCGTGCACAGCGCATGGTCGGTGCAACTGCGCCCACAGGGCTTTCATGTCGATCACGTGCACCCCGACGGCTGGCTGTCCTCGGCTTGCTACATCGATCTGCCCGATACCTTGGGCGTTGCCTCGGCTGATTCCGCGCCCGACGCCGCGGGCGATGAAGCGCAGCACGCCGGCTGGATCCGCTTCGGTGCAGTGCCGCTGCCGCTGACACCGCCCTTGCCAGCCGAGCATTACGTGCGCCCCGCGCCCGGCCTGCTGCTGCTGTTTCCGTCGTATATGTGGCACGGCACCGTGCCTTTCAGCGGCACCCGCGCGCGGCTGACCATCGCCTTCGACGTGCTGCCGGCCTGAATTGCCGCCGTTTCATCGCCACGCAGTCCGCTGGCACGTCCGATGCTTGTCCATTCCGTGAACAGCACCTCGGTCAGAACGTCCGGATTCAGGCAAGGTTGCTTGCCGTTAGCATAAAGTTAAGCCATGA
Organism: Metallibacterium sp.; assembly: GCF_054637675.1. Classification (NCBI taxonomy): domain Bacteria; kingdom Pseudomonadati; phylum Pseudomonadota; class Gammaproteobacteria; order Lysobacterales; family Rhodanobacteraceae; genus Metallibacterium; species Metallibacterium sp. The sequence goes on along the minus strand of NZ_JBTSRB010000030.1, from coordinate 26,082 downwards.
TCGAGCTTCGGAAACATAGACTTGCGTTTCCAATGCAAAATCAAACTGAGTATTCACATTCAACTAGCTGATAAAAATCATGTCGCTGCTGCTATTCGCCCTGCTTGCATTGTTTCTGGTCACCGCCTTTCTGGCGGTGAAGCGCATCCCTGAAGGCACGGTGGTCACGCTGACCCGTTTCGATGGGCACGCGCGCCGCCTGGAGCCGGGCACGCACTTCGTGCTGCCACTGCTGGAACGCGTCAAGCATCGCATCAGTCTCGGCGGTCACATGCTCGACCTGAGCGCGCCGGAACTGCGCGCACGCGTGTACTGGCAAGTGCTGGAACCGGCGCGCGCCGAGGGCGTGATCGAACGCGCCGAAGCCCTGCTCAGCCAGACCGCCGTCGAGATATGCGCGGCGCAGCGCGGTGCCGAGCCGGCACAGTTGAAAGCGTCGCTCAACCAGCGTCTGCGCGATTTCGGCCTGCTAATCACGCGCATCGAACTGTTGCCGGCCTGAGCCGCGCTGCGCGCTTATACTGCGGGGCTTTGCGGCTTGTGCCGCGCGCGCCCGCATGTCATCCCAGAACACTCCCGCCTCGATACTCGCCGCTGGCCTGCATACGCTGGGGCTGGGCGACGCCGTGCCCGCGGCGACGCAGCAGCGCCTGCTCGATTATCTGGCGCTACTGGACCAGTGGAATCAGCGCACCAACCTGACCGCGGTGCGCGAGCGCAGCGCCATGGTCACGCGCCACCTGCTCGATTCGCTGGTGCTGCTACCGCATGTGCAGGGTACGCGGCTGGCCGACCTCGGCAGCGGCGCAGGCCTGCCGGGGATTCCGCTGGCACTGGCGCGCGCCGATCTGCACGTGACCCTGGTCGACAGCAACGGCAAGAAGGCGCGCTTTCTGCAGGCCGCGGTTGATGCCTTCGCGTTGAACGCGGAAGTCGCGCACTTGCGCGTCGAGGCACTGAGCGGCACTTTCGATACCCTCACCGCGCGCGCCTTCGCCAGTTTGCCCGACATGCTGCGCTGGGGTGGACATCTGCTCACGCCGAACGCCACCTGGCTCGCGCAGAAAGGCAAATATCCCGCCGATGAGCTGGCGGCACTGCCAGCCGGTTATGCTGCCGAGACATTGCCGCTCAGCGTGCCAGGCCTGGACGCCGCACGGCATGTAGTGATCATCCGCAGACTGAATCGGGGAACACGGGCGACTCCATGACGCGCATCATCGCCATCGCCAATCAAAAAGGTGGGGTCGGCAAGACCACCACCGCGGTCAATCTAGCCGCGGCGCTGGCCGAGGCGCGCCGCAAGGTGCTGCTGGTCGATCTTGATCCGCAGGGCAACGCCACCATGGCTTCGGGCGTGGACAAGCGCGCCGTGCAGGCGACCGGTTGCGAAGTGCTGCTGGAAGAAGTGCCGATCGAGCGCGCCATCATCAGCACCGAAGCCGGTTACGACCTGCTCCCCGGCAACAGTGACCTGACCGCGGCCGAACTCAAGCTGATGGATGCGCTGGCGCGCGAGATGCGCCTCAAGGAGCAGTTGGCCAAGCTGGGCGAGCGCTATCACATCATCCTCATCGACTGCCCGCCGACGCTGCACCTGCTCACCCTCAACGCGCTCACCGCCGCGCACGGCGTGCTGATCCCGGTGCAGTGCGAATACTTCGCGCTGGAAGGACTGGCCAGCTTGCGCGAGACCATCGCCGCGGTGCAAAAAAGGCTCAACCCGCAACTGCAGATCGACGGTCTGCTGCGCACCATGTACGACGTGCGCAACAACCTCGCCAACGACGTGTCAGCACAGCTCACCCGGCACTTCGGCGAACTGCTGCTGCGTTCGATCATCCCGCGCAACGTGCGTCTGGCCGAGGCGCCCAGCCACGGCAAGCCGATCAACCTGTACGACCGCGAATCGCGCGGCGCGCTGGCCTATCTCGGCCTCGCCGGCGAGATGATCCGCCGCGAGCGCCAGCACCAGGGCGCCAGCGCGCCCATGCACTGATGCTCGCGACGCGCGCACATCCCAGAACGTTCAACCCGCTGTTGCGCGCACGCGCGCACGGCCCCTGCTGAGGAATCGTCATGGCGGCGAAGAAACGCGGATTGGGACGCGGCCTCGATGCCCTGCTCGGGCAGGCCGACGAGTCCGCATCCGGCGGCGGCGATGGCACGCTGGCCTCGCTCGCGGTCGGCGCGATCCAGGCCGGCAGATACCAGCCGCGGCGCAACTTCGACGAGGCCGCGCTCGAAGAACTAGCCGCCTCGCTGAAAGCGCAGGGAATGATCCAGCCGATCGTGGTGCGCGCGCTGCCGCACGGACGCTACGAGCTGATCGCCGGCGAACGCCGCTGGCGCGCGGCGCAGCGCGCCGGTCTCGGCGAGGTGCCGGCACTGGTGCGCGAGGTATCCGAACAGACCGTGCTGGCCATGGCACTGATCGAAAACATCCAGCGCGAGGATCTCTCGCCGCTGGAGGAAGCCGACGCGCTACAGCGCCTGATCGACGAATTCGGACTCACCCACCAGCAGGTGGCCGATGCGGTGGGGCGCTCGCGCGCGGCGGTATCCAACCTGCTGCGTCTGCTGGAGCTGCCGGCGCGCATTCGCGCATTGCTGGATACGCGCAGCCTGGACATGGGTCACGCGCGCGCGCTGGCCACGCTGCCGGAAAAACTCGCGGTGAGTCTCGCCGAGCGGGCGGCGACGCAACATTGGTCGGTACGCGAACTCGAGGCCGCCGCGCGTCTGGCGCAGAGCGCGCCCATCGCCGCGATCAAAACGGCCGCACGCAAACCACGCGATGCCGATCTCGCCGTGCTCGAGCGCGAGCTGTCCGAGCGCCTGGCCACGCGCGTCGAGCTGCTGAGTGCCCGCGGCGGTCGCGGCAAACTGGTGCTGCACTATCACAACCTCGATGCGCTCGACGGGCTGCTCGCCAAGCTGCGCCGGTGATGCGCGGCCACGGCCGACGCGCGTGATCGGCGATAATCGCGGGCCGCTTGCCGTGCTGCCCGCGCCGTGACCGATTCTGCCGCCGTGCCCTTGTCCGTGGTCGTGCCCGTGTTCAACGAGCGCGACAACATCCTGCCGCTGCTGCGCGAGATCGCCGCGGCGCTGCGCGGCCACGGCGCGTTCGAGATCATATATGTCGATGACGCCAGCCGCGATGACACGCTGGTCGTGCTGCAGGCGGCGCGCGCGCAATTTCCCGAGCTGCGCATCCTGCGCCACCGCGCGCAAAGTGGGCAGAGCACCGCGGTCTGGAACGGCGTGCGCGCGGCGCGCGGCGCGTGGATCGCCACCCTCGATGGCGACGGCCAGAACGATCCCGCCGACATCCCCAGGCTGCTCGCGGCTCGCGCCGCGGCAGTGCCGCAAATCAAACTTTTCGCCGGCTGGCGCACCACGCGCCGCGACAGTTTTTCCAAACGCATCTCATCGAAGATCGCCAACGGCGTGCGTGCGCGTCTGCTGCGCGATGCCACGCCGGATACCGGCTGCGGCCTCAAGCTGTTCGAGCGCGAGATATTCCTGGGCCTGCCGTATTTCGATCACATGCACCGCTTCCTGCCGGCGCTGGTGCGCCGCGCCGGCCATGCCTGTCAGAGCGTGCCGGTGGCGCACCGCCCGCGCACGCGCGGCGTGTCCAAGTACGGCATGTGGAACCGTCTGTGGGTGGGGCTGTCCGATGTGCGCGGCGTGGCCTGGCTGATGCGGCGCACGCGTCTGACGGAGCTTGACGAGCTGTAAAACGCGCCGCGGCTTTTGCGCCGCGTCAAGGCACCGCACCGATCGTTGCCTATACTCGCGCGGCCGCCCAGCCGGGCGGCCATCCATCAACACGGGAGAGGGGTCGATGCTGCAACAGTATGGTCTTGAGATCGCGCTGGCTTGCGCGGTCGTGGCGATTCTCTTCGGCATCGTGACGACGCGCTGGGTGCTGGCGCAGCCGGCCGGCAATGCGCGCATGCAGGAGATCGCCGCGGCCATCCAGGAGGGCGCGCGCGCCTACCTCAATCGCCAGTACACCACCATCGGCATGGTCGGTGTGGTGCTGTTCGTGGTCATCGGCTTCGCTCTGAACTGGGGCACGGCGCTCGGCTTTGCCATCGGCGCGATCCTCTCCGGCGCCACCGGCTACATCGGCATGAATGTGTCGGTGCGCGCCAACGTGCGCACCGCCGAGGCCGCGCGCAGCGGGCTGCCGGCGGCGTTCAAGGTGGCGTTTCGCGGTGGCGCGATCACCGGCATGCTGGTCGCCGGTCTGGCCTTGCTCGGCGTCAGCGGTTACTTCTACATTCTCACCACCTGGTTCGGGCATACCGAGGAAGCCGCGCTGCATGCGCTGATCGGCCTCGCCTTCGGCGCTTCGCTGATCTCGATCTTCGCGCGCCTGGGCGGCGGCATCTTCACCAAGGGCGCCGACGTCGGCGCCGATCTGGTGGGCAAGGTCGAGGCCGGTATTCCCGAGGACGACCCGCGCAACCCGGCGGTGATCGCCGACAACGTCGGCGACAACGTCGGCGACTGCGCCGGCATGGCCGCGGATCTGTTCGAGACCTACGCGGTGAGCAAGATCGCGGTGATGCTGGTCGGCGGGTTGTTGTTCGGCGCGTTGAGTTCGGCACCGGTGATTTATCCACTGGTGCTGGGCGGCGTGTCGATCCTGGCCTCGGTGATCGGCCTGGTGCTGGCGCGGGTCAAGCCCGGCGGCAAGATCATGGGCGCGCTGTGGCAGGCGGTGATCGTGACCAGCGTGCTCACCGTGATCGCGTTCTGGTTCATCACCCGCGCGATGATGAGCGGCATCGCCGGCATCAGCGTCGATGGCATCTTCATCGCCGCGCTCACCGGCCCGGTGTTGACGCTGGTGCTGATGTGGATCACCGAGTACTACACCGGTACCGAGTACAAGCCGGTGCAGCATGTGGCCAAGGCCTCGACCACCGGCCACGGCACCAACATCATCGCCGGTCTGGGTGTATCGATGAAGGCCACGGCGCTGCCGGTGCTGGCGATCTGCCTGGCCATCGGTGGGGCGTTCTGGGCGGGCGGCCTGTATGGCATCGCCATCGCCACCTCGACCATGCTGTCGATGTCCGGCGTGATCGTGGCGCTGGACGCGTATGGCCCGATCACCGACAACGCCGGCGGCATCGCCGAGATGGCCGGCCTGCCGCCGGAAGTGCGCGCGGTGACCGATCCGCTGGACGCGGTCGGCAACACCACCAAGGCGGTGACCAAGGGCTACGCCATCGGTTCGGCGGCGCTGGCCGCGCTGGTGCTGTTCGCCGACTACACGCACAACCTCGACATCGCCGCCAAGGCGCACGCGCTGGCCACCGGCATGGCGCAGCAGACCTTCGACTTCTCGCTGTCCAACCACATGGTCATCATCGGCCTGCTGATCGGCGGCATGGTGCCGTACCTGTTCGCCGCGATGGCAATGGAAGCGGTCGGACGCGCGGCTGGCGCGGTGGTCGAGGAGGTGCGCCGCCAGTTCCGCGAGATCACGGGCATCATGGCGGGCACCACCAAGCCCGATTACTCGCGCGCGGTGGACATGCTCACCAAATCGGCGATCAAGGAGATGATCATCCCCTCGCTGCTGCCCGTGGTGGTGCCGATCCTGGTCGGCTTCCTGCTCGGCCCGGAGGCGCTCGGCGGCGTGCTGATCGGCACCATCGTCACCGGCCTGTTCGTGGCGATCTCGATGACCACCGGCGGTGGTGCCTGGGACAACGCCAAGAAGTACATCGAGGACGGCCACTTCGGCGGCAAGGGCTCGGAAGCGCACAAGGCCGCCGTCACCGGCGACACCGTCGGCGATCCCTACAAGGACACCGCCGGCCCGGCGATCAATCCGCTGATCAAGATCATCAACATCGTGGCGCTGTTGCTGATTCCGTTGCTGGCGATGCACTAAGCGCATCCCGCGCACAAAAAACCCCGCCGTGCCGCTATCCGTTCCGACTATCTGTTGCAATCTTTCAATGCAGCCCTTGCAATGCAGCCCTTGGGATCACCCCATGGGCTTTTTTTCAAGTGGGGGCCATCATTCGGCGCCGCACACGCCGCAAGAAGGACAGGTTGTGCGCCAGCCGCGGGTGATCAATCGCACTAACACGCCTGCGCCGCTGCAAGTAGTCTGGAAGCCAAAAGGACTTCCGTACCCGCGAGTCCTACCGAGCAGAACAAGGTAGTTTCGGCCCCGCTCGGCCTGACCGCTATCTTGCCACTGACGATCGCCGCCAGCTCGACGAGCCTGCCCTCGCTCGACGAGCCGCTCAGGAAAAAAGGAGCGCGATACGACCCTGCCTGCTCGCAGGAATCGGTAGCTATCACATCGGCCATCTCCGCCACATCCAGGCCCAGCTCATGCTGGTCGACAGTCTTGGGTCCGAGCGTATTGATGTGAACGCCTGGCTTGAGCCATTGGGCATCAATGACTGGCGATGGACTACTCGTTGCGCATACGACAATGTCGGCGCCGTCCACGGCCGCGTGTGCGCTGTCTGTCGCTTCCACCCGCAGACTCAGCGCCCGGGACATTTCATCCGCGAAGTTCTTGCGACCATGCTCGCTGCGGCTGAAGACGCGCACATGTTCGAGAGCACGAACGAATGCGGCCGCCTCAAGCTGCATGCGAGCCTGCGGACCGCTGCCGATGATGCCCATCACCTTGGCGGATGGTGGGCTCATGTGGCGAATGGCAACGCCGCCGATCGCGCCGGTACGAATCTGTCCCAATCGGCTGCCGACAACAATGCCTTGAAGTTCTCCGTCCCCGGCTGACCAGACGGCCGTCAGTTGCGAATCAGCCTGGCCATGAAACGTGTTGTAGACGCGGAACCCGGCCAGCGGATTCGAGCCAAGATTGCCGCCCACCGTAAAAACGAGATTGCCCAATGTATCAAAAGGCACCTGAAATCTCGGTGGCGATACCAGCCGGCCCTGATCCCGCTCGAGAAACGCTTCCTCCATCGCTGCCAGCGCCATTTCCACGGCCGGCAACCGATCCAGATCGTCGTCATCGAGAAGAATCGTCATCTGCCTTACTCCAGAACAACTGTCAAAGCCGGTCGTGCCGCCACGCTGCAACGTTAACGCGTCACGCGCAGCGAGAACGGGGTGAAATCGGTGTCGCGGTCGTAGTAGTCCTCGCGCTCGACGCGCTTGAGGAAGGCGACGATGCGGTAGGTCAGTGGCGTGGCCAGCACCTCCCACAACACCTTGGCGATGTAGTTGAACAGCATCACCTTGCCAAGCAGCGACCCGCTCCATACGCCCAGGAACGCGACCGGGTAGAACACCAGCGTGTCCACGCCCTCGCCGCACACGGTCGAGCCGACGGTGCGCGTCCACAACCAGCGACCGGCGGTGAATATCTTCATCTTGGCCAGCACGAAGGAATTGACGAACTCGCCCACGAAGAACGCCGTGATCGAGGCGATGACGATGCGTGGGGTCTGGCCGAAGATGGTTTCGTAGGCGGCCTGGTCGTGCCAGCCCTGCGCGGGCGGCAACGCGACGACCACCGCGCTCATCAAGGATGCGAACACCAGCGCGGCCAGGCCCGACCAGATCACCCGCCGCGAGCGCGCGTAGCCGTAGACCTCGGTGAGGATGTCGCCGAACAGATACGAGATCGGAAAGAACAGCACGCCGGCGCCGAAATCGATGCCATGCACCTCGGCGATCTTGGCCGGACCGATCAGGTTCGCGCACAACAGCACGCACACGAAGGCACCGAGGATCAGGTCGTAGTAGCGAAACTGACGCGTCGGCACGGCGGCCATGTCGACTCCAGATGCGGCATGACCGCGTGACTCGTGACTCGTGACTCGTGACTCGTGACTCGTGACTCGTGACTCGTGACTCGTAGAAGGCTAAGGCCTTGGCTCGTGCCTGTCATCCATCACAGCGCTGGCGCTTGAGGCAAGTGGACTACCGGTCTCAAGCATGCGGGCATATTCCGCGCAGCGCAGCGCGCAGCATGCCTGCGGCGCATGCGCGCGCGATCATCGACTAGCTGCTGCCGGCTACCGATGCACACTTTCCAATGACGATTCCGAGTCGCTTCAGGCCTTGCCGTAAGCCGCTTTCAGCTTGGGCAACTCGGTCAGCACCTGGTGTGGGTTATTGGCTGGATTGACGTCGGTGTAAATCTTGGCGATGCGGCCATCGGGCGCGATGATGAAAGTGGTGCGCGCGGCGTACTTCATGCCATTCCTCGAGATCAGTACACCATCACCGTATTCCTTGGCTACCTTGAGGTTGGTATCGGCCAGCATGGGGAACGGCGCGTGATATTTCATGGCGAACGCGGCATGCGATTTCACGCTGCCAATGCTGATCGCCAATACTTGTGCACCCTCTTTGCGCAGCGCCGCATAATCGTCGCGGTAATTGCGCAACTCGGTGGTGCAACCCGGCGTGAAATCCTTGACATAAAAATACAGCACCAGCCATTGGCCACGATATTGGTCGAGCGATTTCCAGTGGCCGTGTTGGTCCTCAAGCTTGAAGCCCGGTGCCATCCGCCCGACCTGGGGCATGGTTTCGGCGGCCGCGGCCAATATGGGCAACAGGCACAGGGCAAACAACATGATGAGCAGACGACGCATGATCGATCTCCAATCCGAACAGAGTGAAGGCATGCTAGCGCCGTTGCGTCAGCGTGGCGTGAAGAGGCCGATACGCATCACTCGGCAAATTTGCCGATTTCGCAAGTTCTGGCGCGGGCACGCTCGGCGCTGCGAGTCACAACACCGGAAATGCAGTCAACAGTCGCCTCATGGCGACCGCTCGCGACTACAAGCGCCCGCTCTCGATCATGATGCAGAGCCTGCAAGGCGCGCATGCCTGGAGCAGCGCCGTCAATACGCGCATCATGGTGCGACTGTCATCTGGAACGACGCCATGCTCAAGCAAATTCTGGTCGGCTACGACGATTCGCCCGCCGCGCAGCGCGCGCTGGAGTTCGCGCTGAAGCTGGCGCAAGGCTTCGGCTGCCAGTTGCAGGTGGTCTATGCCGCCGTGCTGCCGGCCGGAAGCCCCGAGGCCACCGCTTCACTGATGGCTGACAGCACCGCGCTGCATCCGGGGCTGTCGCAGAAAGTGCTGGAGCGCGCCGCGCAAGCCGGTGTCAAGGCCGCATGGAAGGTCGTGCCCGGCTCGGCCGGCGACGTGCTGCTGGCCGAGGTCAAGTCAGGCAGCTTTGACCATCTGGTGATCGGCAACAGCGGCCGCGGCACGCTGGCGCGCTGGCTGCTGGGCTCGGTGATGAACGAAGTGGTCGAGCACAGCCAGATTCCAGTCACCGTGGTGCCTTGAGCCCCATCAGCCTTTCTTCGCCAGCGGCGGAAAGCTTGCAGGCTTGAAACCGCCCACTTCGTATTTCAGCGTGCGCACGCCGCCCTGCTTCAAGTCCACGCGCAGTTCGACGATCTGCGCCTTCTCCAGCATGCTGATGAAGCGCCGATCGTCCTTGATGAACAGCGCCGGCTCGCCGGTGGGTGGCAGATAGGCGGCCCAGGCCTGCGGCCTGCCGCCATCCACGCGCAGTTCGATGCGGCACAGGCCCTTGCACACGAAGCCCGGAGCCTGAGCGTACAAATACACGCTCTGGCCCCAGGCGCTGTGGCGACGCAGGATCAACTGGATGTTGCCCTGACTGCCGTCGCTGCGCGTGTCGTTGATCGAGGCGGTGTTCTGCGTGCCGCCTTCCATGGGCACGCCGGTCTGGTAATCCCATAGCGCGGCGAGGCGCTGCGCGTGCGCCAGCTTGGCGGCCTCGGCGGCGATGGCCGGCAAGGTCTTGCCAACCTCGCCGGCGGCCGGCGTGCCGGCATAACGCCGCTCGATCTCGCGCCCCAGCGAGGCCGCCAGTTGCACGTCATGGCGCGCGAGCACCTCGTGGTAGAGCTTGAGCTCCTGCTGCGCCTGCGCCACGCGCTGCGCCGCGGCCCGCGCCTGCGCGGCGGCCGCGCGTTGCGCCGCGGTGGGGCCATGCTCGCAACCGGCCAGCAGCAGCGCGGCGGCGCACAGCACAGCTAAGGCAGGAGCGCGCATCAAGCGTGCAACGGCAGCGGCTTGGACGGATCGAGGCCGTAGATCTCGATGGCGCGCACCACATCCTGCGGCTTGACCGCGCCCTCGGCGGCCAGTGCCGCCAGCGCCGCGTGCGCGATCCAGTGTCGGTCGACTTCGAAAAACGCGCGCAAGTGCGCGCGTGTGTCCGAACGCCCGAAGCCATCGGTGCCCAGCGTCACGTAGCGGCGCGCATACGGCAGGTAGGCGCGAATCTGCTCGGCGAAAGCGCGCACGTAATCGGTGGCGGCGATCACCGGGCCATCGTGCCCTGCAAGCAGTTGCGCGACGAAGGGCGTGCGCGGCGCTTGCAGCGGGTGCAGGCGGTTGTGGCGCTCGCAGTCCATGCCCTCGCGCGCGAGTTCGGTGAAGCTGGGGCAGCTCCACAGATCGGCCTTGACGCCAAAGTCCTTGTCCAGCAACTCGGCGGCAGCGATGACCTCGCGAAAGATCGTGCCCGAGCCCAGCAGTTGCACGCGCGGCGCAGCATCGGACTTGCCTTTGCCTTTGGCCTTCCCCGAGTCCCGGCCGTTCTGTCCCGAGTCCCGAAACAGATACATGCCCTTGACGATGTGCTCGGCCACGCCTTCCGGCATGTCCGGGTGCGCATAGTTCTCGTTCATCACCGTCAGATACCAGTAGGCGTCCTCCTGTTCGGTCAGCATGCGCCGCACGCCGTCCTGCAGGATCACCGCCACCTCGTAGCTGAAGGTCGGATCGTAAGCGTGGCAGTTGGGGATGGCCGCGGCCAGCAGGTGGCTGTGGCCATCCTCATGCTGCAGGCCTTCGCCGTTGAGCGTGGTGCGCCCGGCGGTGCCGCCAATCAGGAATCCGCGGCAGCGCATGTCGCCCGCCGCCCAGGCCAGATCGCCGATGCGTTGGAAACCGAACATCGAGTAGTAGATGTACACCGGCAGCATCGGCAGATTCTGGAACGAATAGCTCGATGCCGCCGCCATCCACGCGGCCATGCCGCCGGGCTCGCTGATGCCTTCCTGCAGCACCTGGCCGGACTGGTCCTCGCGGTAGTACATCAGTTGGTCGGCGTCCTGCGGGCGGTACTTCTGGCCGAATGGGGTGTAGATGCCGATCTGGCGGAACATGCCCTCCATGCCGAAGGTGCGCGCCTCGTCGGCCACGATCGGCACGATGCGCGGGCCGATATCCTTGTCGCGCAGCAGCAGGTTGAGGCCGCGCACGAAGGCCATGGTGGTGCTGATCTCGCGCTCGCCGGTGCCCTGGGTGATCTGCTTGAGCGCATCCAGACCCGGTGCGGTCAGCGCATGATCGGCCTTGCGGCGGCGACTGGGCAGCGGGCCGCCCAGCGCTTCGCGGCGCGCGCGCAGGTATTGGACCTCGGGCGAATCCGGCCCGGGGTGGTAATAAGGCACCTCGTCGACCTTGTCGTCGGCGATCGGGATATTGAAGCGGTCGCGGAAGGCGCGCACCGCGGTGGTGTCCATTTTCTTCTGCTGGTGGGTGATGTTCTGGCTCTCGCCGGCATCGCCCATGCCGTAACCCTTGACCGTCTTGGCCAGGATCACCGTGGGCATGCCCGCGCTGTGCATCGCGGCGTGGTACGCAGCGTAGACCTTGTGCGGATCGTGGCCGCCGCGATTGAGGCGCCAGATATCCGCGTCGGACAGGCTGGCGACCATGGCCTTGGTCTCGGGATGCTTGCCGAAGAAATGCTCGCGCGTGTAAGCGCCACCAAACGCCTTGCAGGCCTGGTACTCGCCGTCCACGGTTTCCATCATCAGGCGCTTGAGCATGCCGTCCTTGTCGCGCGCCAGCAGTGGATCCCAGTAGCTGCCCCAGATCAGCTTGAGCACGTTCCAGCCGGCGCCGCGGAACTGGCCTTCGAGTTCCTGGATGATCTTGCCGTTGCCGCGCACCGGGCCATCCAGCCGCTGCAGGTTGCAGTTGATCACGAAGATCAGGTTGTCCAGCCGCTCGCGTCCGGCCAGGCCGATCGCGCCCAGCGATTCGGGCTCGTCAGTTTCGCCATCGCCAAGGAAGCACCAGATCTTGCGGTCGGTCCCGGGCATCAGCCCGCGATGCTCGAGATATTTCTGGAACTGCGCCTGGTAGATGGCCTGGATCGGGCCCAGGCCCATCGACACCGTGGGCAACTGCCAGAAATCCGGCATCAGCCACGGATGTGGGTACGAGGGCAGCCCTTGGCCGCCGGTTTCCATGCGGAAGTGGTCCAGCCGATCCGCGTCGATGCGCCCTTCGAGAAACGCGCGCGCGTACACGCCGGGGCTGGAGTGTCCCTGGAAGCAGATCAGATCGCCGGGGTGATCCTTGCCCTGCGCGCGCCAGAAGTGGTTGAAGCCCACGTCGTACAGCGTGGCACTGGAGGCGAAACTGGCGATGTGACCGCCCAGCTCGCCCGGCTTGCGATTGGCGCGCAGCACCATGGCCATCGCGTTCCAGCGGATGATCGAGCGAATGCGCCACTCCAGCGCGGCATCGCCGGGGCTCTTGGCCTCGCGCTCGGGCGGGATGCTGTTGATGTATTCGGTGGTCGGCGCGAACGGCAGCATGCCGCCAGCACGGCGCGTCTGGTCGACCATGCGCTCCAGCAGGTAGTGCGCGCGCGGCGGGCCGCCACGTTCGAGGATGGCATCGATGGACTCCACCCACTCGCGCGTTTCGGAGGGGTCGGGATCCTGCTGCAGGATGTCGGTGATCGGGTCCATGGTCATGCTCCGCGCCGCGTTACCGCGCCGCAAATACCGCCTCGGCGGCAATGGTGCCGCGGCCACGGCACCAAGGGGGAATGGGCATTGCGGGCACGCGTGCTGCGGCATCACGCAACGTCGATATTTTAGCGCGACGCACGCGATCCGCGCGTGTCATGTCACGCATGCTCGGCGCTTGGCCGCCCTACCTTGGCCGCTCAACCTTTGGCCGCGGCGCGGATCTGCGCCTCGACGCAGGCGATCGCGGTCATGTTGACCACGCGCCGCACCGTGGAGGCCGGCGTCAGGATATGCACCGGCCGTGACAAGCCCATCAGGATCGGCCCGATCACCACGCCATCGGTCATGCTGCGCACCAGATTGAAGCTGATGTTGGCGCTTTCCAGATCCGGCAGCACGAATACATTGGCCGGGCCCTTGAGATTGGAATTCGGAAACAGGCGCTCGCGGATCTCGGGGTTGAGCGCGGTGTCGGCCTGCATCTCGCCCTCGACCTCGAGCCGCGGCACGTGCGCGCGGATCAGCTCCAGCGCGCGGCGCATCTTCAGCGCGCCCTGCGTATTGCGGCTGCCGAAGTTGGACACCGACAGCAGCGCGATGCGCGGGGTGATGCCGAACAGCTTCAGGCGCAAGGACGCCTGCAGGGTCGCCTCGGCGATCTGCTCGGCGCTGGGGTTTTCCTGCACGTGCGTATCCAGGAAAAACGTCAGGCCCTTGTCGTTGGCCACCGCGCTCATCGCCGCGAGCGCACTGATGCCTGGGTCCAGCGGCAGCACTTCAAGCAAGTGTTCGAGCTTCTTCTGGAAACGGCCAACCATGCCGCAAATCATCGCGTCCGCTTCGCCGCGCGCCAGCATCAGCGCCCCGATCAGCGTACCGCGCGAACGCACCAGCGATTTGGCCAGCGCCGGGGTGACGCCACGGCGCTCAGCCAGTTGATGGTATTGCTGCCAGTAATCGTTGAAACGCGGATCGGAGTGGATATTGACCAGCTCGAAATCGCGCCCCGGCTGCAGATTCAGGCCAATGCGCTCGATGCGCCTGGTGATCACCTCGGGGCGACCGAGCAGAACCGGTCGCGCCAAGCCCTCCTCGACCACGGTCTGCACCGCGCGCAGGATGGTTTCCTCCTCGCCCTCGGTGTACACCACGCGCTTGGGCTCGGCCTTGGCGCGCGCGAACACCGGCTTCATCGCCCAGCCGGTGCGGAACACGAAACTGCTCAGGCGCTCGCGGTACGCGGCCATGTCCTCGATCGGGCGCGTGGCCACGCCGGAATCCATCGCCGCCTGCGCCACCGCCGTCGCCAGCTCGACCAGCAGGCGCGGATCGAACGGCGTCGGAATGATGTAGTCGGGGCCGAAATGCGGCGCCTTGCCACCGTAGGCACGCGCGGCCACATCGCTGGCCTCGCGCCGCGCCAGCTTGGCGATGGCGCGCACGCAGGCAACCTTCATCGCCTCGTTGATGGTGCTGGCGCTGACGTCCAGCGCGCCGCGAAAAATGTACGGAAAGCACAGCGCGTTGTTGACTTGGTTGGGAAAGTCCGAGCGCCCGGTGGCGATGATGCAATCCGGGCGCACCGCGCGCGCCGCGTCGGGCTGGATCTCGGGCGTGGGGTTGGCCAGCGCCAGCACGATCGGCCGCGCCGCCATGCTGGCGACCATTTCCGGCCTGAGCACGCCGCCAGCGGACACGCCGAGGAAAACATCGGCGCCAACGACGATTTCGGCCAACGTGCGCGCCGCGGTGTCGCGTGCGTAGCGCGCGCCCTGCGGATCCAGATCGGGGCGACCCTGGTACAGCACGCCATTCTTGTCGCTGACCAGAATGTGTTCGGGTTTGACGCCGAGGTTGACCAGCATGTCCAGGCAGGCGATGCCGGCGGCGCCGGCGCCCGAGGCCGCCACGCGCACGTTGGCGATGTCCTTGCCGACCACCAGCAGGGCGTTGAGCACCGCCGCGCCGACGATGATCGAGGTGCCGTGCTGATCGTCGTGGAATACCGGGATGCGCATGCGCTCGCGCAGCTTGCGCTCGACGATGAAACACTCCGGCGCCTTGATGTCCTCCAGGTTGATGCCGCCGAAGGTCGGCTCCAGGCTGGCGATGATCTCGACCAGCTTGTCCGGATCGCGCTCGTCGATCTCGATGTCGAACACGTCGATGCCGGCGAATTTCTGGAACAGCACGGCCTTGCCTTCCATCACCGGCTTGGCCGCCAGCGGACCGATCGCGCCCAGGCCCAGCACCGCGGTGCCGTTGCTGATCACCGCCACCAGATTGCCGCGCGCGGTCAGCGTGGCGGCGCTGGTGGGATCGTCCACGATCGCTTCGCACACCGCCGCCACGCCCGGTGAATAGGCCAGACCGAGGTCGCGTTGGGTCAGCAGCGACTTGGTGGAGGTGACCCTGATCTTGCCGGCTGGCGCCTGGCGGTGGTACTCCAGCGCGGCCTGTTTCAGTTCGTCGGATAGGCTCATGTGGGGCGCGGCCATGGCGCCGCGACGCGAAAAACAATCGTGCATTCTACAAGCGCGGCACGCGCGCCGAACGCTGCACAGCAGCAGCCGCGAGGCGATTCAGCCGGCAGCCGGCTCGCGCCAGCTGGCAGCGCTGACCTCGCCCATGGGAATGCGGTTGACGAACAGCGAGAACGCCAGGCTGCCTGCCAGCCCCTGCATGCCTGCGATCCACGGCGGCAGGTAGCGCGGCTCGGCGATGAAGCCGGTATCGAACCATGGCTCGAAATCGAGCGCGTCGCGCAGCGCCATCTTGCCGGCGAACAGGCGCCGCAGCAGGCTCAGTCGGCGCCCGCGCAGCGCCCAGCGGAAAAACGTGTGCACGCTGAGCAGGCCGTGCAGGTACACGGTGTCCTTGGCGAAGGCATGACCGCCCGTCAGCGGCACACCGCGGAAGATGCGCGCGGTGGAGCTGTAGCTGTCGGCGGCATCGTGACCCTGATCGAGGAAAAAGCGGAACACCTCGATGAAATCGGCGCCGGCCAGAGCCCGTTCAATGCCGAGGATGCGCAAGCTGATGCGCTTGAGGCGCGCCAGATCCATGCCGCCAGAGATCAGCTCGGCGTATACCGCCAGACCTTCCTGGGTCGCGGTGACGTGCGGACTGGTGCGCGCCAGCGAACCCAGCGCCGGCTGCAACATGCCATTGCGGGCCGTCAGCGTATGCACAAAAGCTTCATGCGCCAGCAACTGGTGACGGTCGTAGGCGCTGAAGCGCGAGCCGCTGCGCAAGCGAATGCGGCTGGCGCCGGCGGCGGCCTTGGCGGCGAGTTCCTCATCCAGTTCGACCGCCACCACGCCGGCGCCGAAGAACGCATCCAGCGCCACGCGCAGCTCGGCCTGCAGCGTGGCGGCGTCGATATCGTGCGCCGCGACCGTGTCTTCCAGCACGCCGCCCAGTTCGGCGGCCACCGCGACAAACTCGCGCGCCGCCGCGGCGCTGCTCAGCGCGGTGCCGGGAATCACATCCTGTGGACTGCCGTAAAGCTGCGCCGACAGCGCGCCGGCGGCGGGTGTGCCCACCGCCTCCAGCATCAACGTGGCGCTGCGCCATGCGCTGGCGGCACGCTGCAAATAGCCACCCAGCGGATGCGCGTGCGGAATCGCGGCGAGGATCGCATCCAGCTCGGCGCGCGCGGCGGACAAATCCGGCGGACGATAATCCGGCTGTGGCATGCGCAGGCGTCCGGCAGCGTGCGCGGCCAGAAAAGGCGCGGCTTGGGCGGGCGCAAGCGCCACCGTGCGCAGGATGCGCACACCACGCACCGCGGCGGTCAGGCGCTGATCCAGCACAGCGATGCGCTGCAAGTCGGGCGCAGCAGGCGACACGGCAACCATGGTGCGATTGTAGGCCCGCGCGCGGCGCATGGCGCAGCGCAGCATCGCGCTGCGGTGGCAACGGCGCAACGAACCGTTACATCCCGACACGCCCAGCATCCAGAGCGCACGCGCCGCGCACCTACAGTGCAGTTGTCGACCTGCGTGCGCGCAGCCGCAGCGACGCGGGGCGGATGCCGCAGGCGCCCACAACGCACCGCACCCGCGAAAGTGCCAAGAGAGCGCCTTCTCAACAATCAACTCGCCACGCCGCAACTGCCGGCGCCTGCATCCGGAGTTCCCCATGTCTTGCACGACACGCATTATCCCAGCCACCGGCAACGTCGCGGGAATTGATCCGCGCAACTTCGCGCGCGGCCTCGGTATCGGCCTGCGCCATCTCGCCGAATACGCCAACGTCGCACCGGAGACCCCGGCGCTGAAGCCGCTCGATGCGCGCCTGCAGCGCTACATGCGCGATGCGCGCGCCGTGCTCGATTGCGCCACGCGCCTCGGTGGCGGTCGCGCCGCCGCGCGTGACTGGTTCCGGCACATGCCGCTGACAGTGTTCGCCTACCGCACCGCCGAGGAGATGGTGTCCGAGGGTCGCGTCGGCGAGCTGTTGCGGTACCTCGCCGGCGTCGAGTGCTGGGACACGCGCGCAGCGCTGCCCACGCGCGATGCCGACGCTGCGTTCGCCATTTCCACGCAAGCAAGGCGCGACGACAATCCGTCCATGGCTTGAGCGGATCTGCGCGTATTCACAATGCCTGCGCGCAAGTTTGCAATTGGCTTGCGACGCGGCATGACTGATGGCAGGGCCGCGCACGCGCAGGCGGCACGGCCCTACACTTGTCCGGATCAAGCTCGCACCCATGCCCCATCCCAGGAAGCGCCATGTCACGCTGGAAAATCGTCGCGATTATCGTGGTCGTGCTGGTGGTCGCCATCATTGGCTATCGCATCGTGCGTCGCCCCACCGGTTCCCAGCGCGGCATGGGCGAAGATGCACCGATCCCGGTCACCGTGGTGCCGGCCACGCGTGAAAACGTGCCGGTGTACCTGACCGCGCTGGGTACGGTCAGTGCGCTGAACACGGTCACCGTGGTGCCGCAAGTCACCGGACAACTGGTTTCGGTCGACTTCAAGGAAGGCAAGGAGATCAAGAAGGGCGACGTGATCGCGCAAATCGACCCACGCACCTACCAGGCCGCCGTGGAACAGGCGCAAGGCAAGCTGGCGCAGGATCAGGCACTGCTGAGCGCGGCGAGGTATCTGGCATCCAGCTACGAGAACCTGGGCAAGAAACAATACGTCGCCGCGCAAACCCTGCAGGCGCAGGAACAGACCGTGCGTCAGTATCAGGCCGCCGTATTGGCCGACAAGGCCGCACTGGACAGCGCGCGGGTACAACTGGGTTACACCACTATCCGCGCGCCGATCGACGGCGTGGCCGGACTGCGTCTGGTGGACGTCGGCAACGTAGTCGGCCCGACCACCAGCGGCGGCATCGTGGTGCTGACCCAGATCCACCCGATCAGTGTGCTGTTCAACCTGCCGCAACAGAACATCGAAGCCGTGCGTGATGGCATGACCAAGGGCGCGCTACAGGTCGCGGCGCTGGATCGCAGCAGCAACAAGGTGATCGCCACCGGTACGCTCAAGGTGATCAGCAACCAGATCAATACCAGCACCTCGACGTTCCAGCTCAAGGCCGAGTTCGCCAACCCCACCGATACGCTGTGGCCGGGGCAGTTCGTCAACGTGCGCCTGCAACTGGGCACGCTGCACGACGCGCTGGTGGTGCCGGCGCAGGCAGTGCAGCGCGGTCCCGATGGTGACTACGTATTCGCGGTGCAGCCCGACAAGACGGTGAAGATGCAGCCGGTGACCACCGGCGGCGAAGCCGGCGCCAGCCAGACCCTGATCAGCAAGGGCCTCAGCGCCGGTGTGCGCGTGGTCACCGAAGGCCAGTTCCGACTCAAGCAGGACAGCAAGGTGATCCCGCTGGCGCCCGGCGAGGAACCGCCGATGCCCAAGACCACCGCGGCCGGCGCGCGCAGCGGTCGCGGCCACCATGGCTGAGGCAGAGCCAAACGCGGGCGTGGGCATCTCGACGCTGTTCATCCGCCGGCCCATCGCCACCTCGCTGTTGATGGTGGCGCTGCTGCTGTTCGGCATCTTCGGTTATCGCACCTTGCCGGTGGCGGCGCTACCCAACGTCGAGGCGCCCAGCCTGCAGGTGACCACGCAGTACCCGGGCGCCAGCCCATCGACCATGGCGCGCCTGGTGACCACGCCGCTGGAGCGTCAGTTCGGGCAGATTTCCGGCCTGACCATGATGAGCTCGAACAGCTCGCAGGGGCTGTCGGTGATCAGCCTGCAGTTCACCCAGAGCCGCGATATCGCCAATGCCGAGCAGGACGTGCAGGCCGCGATCAACGCCGCGCGCGGCACGCTGCCGGCGGCGCTGCCCTACCCACCGGTGTACAACGCGGTCAATCCGGCCGACGCGCCGATCCTCACTCTGGCACTGACTTCCAACACCCTGCCGGTGCGCGAGGTGACCAATTACGCCGACAGCATCCTCGCGCAGAAGCTGGCGCAGATCTCGGGCGTGGGCCTGGTCAGCGTCGAGGGCAACATCAAGCCGGCGGTACGCATCCAGGTCAATCCCGCGGCACTGGCCAACCTCGGCCTCACCCTGGAAGACGTGCGCAGCGCCATCACCCAGGCCAACGTCAACGCGCCTCTTGGCAATCTCAACGGCAGCACGCAGAGCTTCACCATCGGCGCCAACGACCAGTTGCCCGACGCCGCCGCCTACCAGAACCTGATCATCAGCTACGTCAACGATGCGCCGGTGCGGCTCAGTGAAGTCGCCAGCGTGGTCAACGGCGTCGAGAACGACCAGGTCGCCGCATGGGCCAATGGCAAATCGGCGGTGCTGCTGGACATCCGCCGCCAGCCCAGCGCCAACATCGTGGAAACGGTGGCGGCGATCCGCGCCGAGCTGCCGACACTGCGCGCGCTACTGCCGGCCGGAGTCAACCTCGGCATCTTCGCCGACCGCACCATCACCATCCGCGCCTCGGTGGCCGACGTCGAGTTCACCCTGCTGCTGGCCATCGTGCTGGTGGTGATGGTGATCTTCGTGTTCCTGCGCCGACTGTGGGCCACGGTGATTCCCAGCGTGGCGGTGCCGCTGTCGCTGATCGGTACCTTCGGCGTGATGGCCTTCGCCGGATTCTCGCTGGACAACCTCTCCCTGATGGCGCTGACCGTGGCCACTGGCTTCGTGGTCGACGATGCCATCGTGATGATCGAGAACATCGTGCGCTACATCGAGCAGGGCAAGCAGCCGCGCGAGGCCGCCGAGATCGGCGCCAGGGAAATCGGCTTCACCATCATCTCGTTGACGGTGTCGCTGATCGCGGTGTTCCTGCCGCTGCTGCTGATGCCGGGCGTGACCGGGCGCCTGTTCCACGAGTTCGCCTGGGTGCTGACGATCGCGGTGGCGCTGTCGGCGGTGATCTCGCTGACGCTCACGCCGATGCTGTGCGCGTATCTGCTCAAGCCCGGCGCGCTGCCACTGCAGCACGCCGCCGATGGCGGGCCGCGCGGTTTCTTCGCGCGCATGCTCGGCGCCTACGAGCGCAGCCTGGATTGGGTATTCGAGCACCAGCGCACGCTCATGGTCATCTTCGCGCTCAGCGTCGTGGTGACGGTGTACCTGTACATCGTCATCCCCAAGAGCCTGTTGCCCGAGCAGGATACCGGCCTGATCACCGGCGTGGTGCAAGCCGACCCGAGCATCGCGTTTCCGTCCATGGAACGGCGCATGCAGGCGGTGATGGCGGCGGTGCGCCGCGATCCCGAGGTGGCTGGCGTGGCCGGATTCGTCGGCATCGGCGATACCAACCCCACGCTCAACCAGGGCCAGGTCAGCATCGTGCTGACGCCGCGCGCGGAGCGCTCCAGCCTCGCCAGCATCGTCGCGCGCCTGCAGCGCAGCGCCGCCGGCGTGCCCGGCGTGGCGCTGTATCTCAAGCCGGTGCAGGACGTGACCCTGGATACGCGCGTGGCCGCCACGCAATACCAGTACGTGCTGCGCTCGCTGGACGCCACGGCGCTGGACCAGTACGCCACGCGCATGTCCGCGGCCTTCCACAAACTGCCCGAGCTGGCCGATGTGGACAGCAATCTCGCCGATCGCGGTCGCGAGCTGGATTTGCAGATCGACCGCGCCAACGCCAGCCGTCTGGGCGTGCCGATCCAGACCATCAACGACACGCTTTACGATGCCTTCGGCCAGCGCCAGATCTCGACCATCTTCACCGAGCTCAACCAGTACCGCGTGATCCTCGAGGTGGCGCCGCAGTTCCGCAACGTCACCTCCCTGCTCGATCAGCTCACCGTGCGCAGCAACGGCAGCGGCGCGCTGACCGGCAGCAACGCCACCAGCTTCGGTCAGGCCGTTTCCAGCAATACTTCCACCGCCACCGGCATCGGCCTCAGCAACACCGGCATCAACATTGGTGGCGGCGACACCGTGCCGCTGAGCGTGCTGGTGCGCGCCAGGGAAACCACGGCGCCGCTGGTGGTCAGCCATCTCGACCAGATGCCGGCGGTGGTGCTGTCGTTCAATCTCGCGGCGGGCTATTCGCTGTCGCAGGCGGTGGATGCGATCAACCGCGTGCAGCAGCAGATGCAATTGCCGGATTCGATCCGCGCCGGGTTCATCGGCTCGGCGGCCGAATTCTCGTCCTCGCTCAGTCAGGAGGTGCTGCTGATCCTGGCGGCGATCCTGGTGATCTACATCGTGCTGGGCGTGCTTTACGAGAGCTACATCCACCCGCTGACGATCCTGTCCACGCTGCCCTCGGCCGGCGTCGGCGCATTGCTGTCGCTGATGCTGTTCGGTCTGCCGCTGTCGATCGACGGCATCATCGGCATCATCCTGCTGATGGGCATCGTCAAGAAGAACGCCATCATGATGGTGGACTTCGCCATCGTCGCGCAGCGCGATGGCATGACGCCGCAACACGCCATCCGCCGCGCCGCGCTGCTGCGCTTCCGCCCGATCATGATGACTACCGCGGCGGCGCTGCTGGGCGCGCTGCCGCTGGCGCTGGGCACCGGCATCGGCGCCGAGCTGCGGCGCCCGCTGGGCATCAGTATCGTCGGCGGTCTGCTGCTGTCGCAGATGGTCACGCTGTACACCACGCCGGTGATTTATCTGTACCTCGAACGCTTCGCGGCATGGCTGCGCGCGCACGGCGTGCGCCGCGTCAACGTGGACGGCAGCGTGGCATGAACATCTCGGCGCCCTTCATCAAACGCCCGGTCGGCACTTCGCTGCTGGCCGCCGGCGTGCTGGTGATCGGCATGATCTGCTACTTCCTGCTGGGCGTGGCGCCGCTGCCCAACCTCGAATTTCCGGCGATCTTCGTGCAGGCCAGCGTGCCTGGCGCCGACGCACGCAACATGGCCAACACCGTGGCCGCGCCGCTGGAGCGGCATCTCGGCCAGATCAGCGGCATCGACACGCTGAATTCGTTCAGTTCGGAAGGTTCCAGCTTCATCGTCATGCTGTTCAACGTCGGCACCAACGTCGACAACAAGGCGCGCGACGTGCAGGCGGCGATCAATGCTGCCGCACCGGATCTGCCCAGTAGCCTGCGCGTGCCGCCGATCTACCGCAAGGCCAACCCCAACAACGCGCCAGTGCTGATCCTGGCGCTGACCGGCACCACGCAGCCACTGTCGCAGCTTTACAACTACGCCGACACCACGCTATCGCCACGCATCTCGCAGATTCCAGGCGTGGCGCAGGTGGACATCAACGGCGGCGCCACGCCGGCGGTGCGCGTGGATCTGAACCTGCGCGCCATGGCCGCCATGGGCCTGACCGGCGACCAGGTGCGCAACGCGCTGGTCGCGGCCAACGTGATCGAGCCGATGGGCTATCTGTCCGACGGCGACACCCAGTTGGCGATCAACGCCAACACGTCGATGACCCAGCCCGATCAGTTCGCCAATGCCATCGTCGCGGTGCGCGACGGCGTGCCGGTGCGGCTCAAGGACATCGCGCACGTCTACTCGGGCCAGCAGGACCAGTACCAGGCGGCCTGGTACAACGGCCAGCGCGCGATCCTGCTGATGATCCGCAAGCAGGCCGACGCCAACGTCATCGCCATCGTTGACAAGGTGCGCGCGCTGCTGCCGCAACTCACCCCGGACTTGCCCGCCGGGGTCAAGCTGACGCCGTTTTTCGACCGCACGCCGACCATCCGCGCCTCGGTGAACGAGGTGCAGATCACCCTGCTGATCAGCCTCGGTCTGGTGATCATGGTCATGCTGCTGTTCCTGCGCCGCTGGGCGCCGACGCTGATCGCCGCGCTGGCCGCGCCGTTGTCGGTGACCGGTGCGTTCATCGTCATGTACCTGCTCGGCTATACGCTGGACAACTTCTCGCTGATGGCGCTGGTGATCGCGATCGGTTTCGTCGTCGACGATGCCATCGTGGTGATCGAGAACATCCACCGCCATCTGGAGAAAGGCCTGCGCCCGATGGACGCCGCGCTGGCCGGCACGCGCGAGGTCGGCTTCACCGTGGTCTCGATCACCGTGTCGCTGGTGGCGGTGTTCGCGCCGCTGCTGTTCATGACCGGCTTCTTCGGCATGCTGTTCCGCGAGTTTTCGGTGACGCTGGTGGCGGCGATCCTGATCTCGGCCATGGTGTCGCTGACGTTGACGCCCTCGCTGTGCGGACAGTTTCTGCGCGCGCACCCGCCGCGGTCCGACACCTCGCGCCTGGGACGCAAGCTGGAGGCTTTCCACGAGGGCCTGCGCGCACGCTACGCCAAGGCGCTGGACTGGGCGCTGCGCCATCCGCGCCTGCTGGCCGCGCAGGTACCGCTGCTGCTGCTGCTCACCATCGCGCTGATGGTGGTGATCCCGAAGAGCTTCTTCCCGCAGCAGGACACCGGCGCCATCCAGGGTTCCACGCAAGCTGGCGCCGACATCTCACCCGAGGTGATGATGCAACTGCAGCAGCGCGTGGCGAAAATCGTGCAGGACAATCCCAACGTGGCCAGCGTCGGCTCGCGCCTCGGCAGTTGGCACGGCAGCGGCAATACCGGCACCTTGCTGATCAACCTCAAGCCGCTGGGCGATGGCCGTAGCCAGACCACCGAGCAGGTCATGAACCAACTGCGTCTGGCCACCGCGCGCGTGCCCGGCATCTCGGTGTTTCTGCGTCCGGTGCAGGACATCGGCGGTCCCGGCGGCGGCAACAGCAAAACCCTGTACAGCTACAACCTCAAGGGCGACAACTACGCCGAACTGGAAGCGTGGACGCCGAAACTGGCCGCGGCGATGCGCAAGTCGAAGATCTTCACCGATGTCAGCACCAGCCTCGACGGCGCGGGCCTGCGCGAGACGCTGGATATCAACCGCAATACCGCCGCGCGCCTCGGCATCGGCATCGGCGCCATCGATGGCGCGCTGTACGACGCCTTCGGCCAACGCCAGATCAGCACCATCTACACCGACATGAACCAATATCAAGTCGTGCTCAATGCCATGCCGTCGATGGCGGCCACGCCCGAGTCGATCAAGCGCCTGTATGTGCAAAGCAGTTCCGGCGGCATGGTGCCGATCACCGCCGTGGCCACGCTCAAACCCGGCCTGGCACCCACCGAGGTCGACCACGAGGGCCAGTTCCCGGTGGTCAGCGTCAGCTTCAATCTCGCTCCCAACGTGGCTATGAGTGCCGGTTATGCGGCGATCAACCAGTTGATGAAGAACCTGCGCCTGCCCGGCGACATCCATGGCGGCTTCGGCGGCGATTTCCGCCGCTTCACCGAACAGCAGAACAGCACCCCACTGCTGCTGCTGGGCGCGCTGCTGGCGGTGTACATCGTGCTCGGCATGCTCTACGAAAATCTCATCCACCCGATCACGATTCTTTCCACCCTGCCCGCCGCCGGCTTCGGCGCCATGCTGGCGCTGCTGATCACCAACACCGAACTGTCGGTCGTCTCGATCATCGCCATCGTGCTGCTGATCGGCATCGTCAAGAAGAACGCCATCATGATGGTGGACTTCGCGCTCGCCGCCGAGCGTGAACGCGGCCTGGCACCGATCGATGCCATCCGCGAGGCTTGCCTGGTGCGCTTCCGCCCGATCATGATGACCACCATGGTGGCCATGCTTTCGGCGCTGCCGCTAGCGATCGGCTTCGGCGCCGGCGCCGAGTTGCGCCGCCCGCTGGGCATCGCCCTGGTCGGCGGTCTGCTGTTCTCGCAGGCGCTGACCCTGCTCAGCACCCCGGCGATCTATCTGCTGTTCGACCGTACCAGCCAGCGCCGCCGCGCACGCCGCGCCGCGCGTCGTGCCGCGCATGCGAGCAAGCAGGCGCTGGCATCCTGAGTGCCCGAGCCATGACACGGCATGGCGCGCAACCTCTTCCATCTGGGGCATGCAACGCTCACCCGTCCCGGGCTTGATCGGCACGATCGCCGGGCACAGCATGCGCCATGGCTTCCTGGGATCGTCAGCGCATCACCAATCCCGCCCGGCAGCGCCGCGTGCGCGTTGCGGCGCCAATGCTGGCTCACGTCGCACCGTCACACTAAGCTGCGCGCATGCTGCAATACGCTCTCAAGGTGCTGCTGACCGCAGTGGTGATCGTGGCGATTTCCGCGATCGCCAGGCGCAGCAGTTTCTGGGCCGCGCTGCTGGCTTCCTTGCCGCTGACCTCGCTGCTGGCCTTCATCTGGCTGTACCTGGAAACCGGCGACCGCGCGCGCGTGGCGGCGCTCTCGAGTGGCGTGTTCTGGCTGGTGCTGCCCTCGCTGCCGCTGTTTCTGCTGCTGCCGGCACTGCTGCGCGCGGGCTGGAATTTCTGGCTGGCGCTGCTCGCCGCCGCGGCGCTGGCGGTGGCGTCGTACGGGCTGATGCTGTGGCTGCTGGGGAAACTGGGCGTGCAGCTTTGAGCGCGCACGGTCGGTCGTGGCGCACATCGGGCCGGGTCGGCGCTGACGTGATGGTTTTGTCTGTTGAGCAATGCGAAGGGGAGTCTTCCCGATGGGGAAGCCACGCGCGCGGCAGCAGCCGGGCGGAACAGGGGAACCTCGCGATACCCAGCTTACGAGCCGTCGTTCACGCGCGACGCGCGTATGCGTGCACGAAGGATCGCGGCGCCAAAAGTGCGCAATCGATGGGTGCGTGTTTGCCATAATCCCAGCACATGAATCTGCCGCGCCCCTTCGTCGCCCTTGCCCTGCTGTTGTTCGCGCCGTTGACGCTGGCCGTGACGCAGAACGCGCCGCCCGGCGATGCCGCGCGCAAGCAGCAGGAGGCCACGGCCAACGCCAAGCTTGATCGGGTCAAGCGGCAAATCGTTGCGCTGGCCGCGGCGCAGAAGCAAACCGCCACGC
>NZ_JBTSRB010000029.1:37939-39520 GCF_054637675.1 Metallibacterium sp. | reverse complement strand
GGAAGTCCTCGCGCGCAAAGCTGGTGTCCTTGATGCGCATGGGAAAGCGCATCCAGTCCAGCCGCTGCGCGACGCGACTCCAGAAGCGCTCGGGATCACGCACCGATTCGGCATACAGGCGCGCGTAGTCGTCAGCGCGCACGCGGGCGTCGGCGGCAAAGGCGGGCGGAACCGGATAGACCTTGGACATGACGTGTTCCTTCTCGGCTGATGGCGCGACAGCGCCGGGGGTCGATGCGCGACGCGCGCCCCAAGCAGACAACACTAGTCGCGCAAGCCCGACGACCAAGTGGACTTTAGTCGAATGTCGACCAAGGGCGTATAGCCACCACGATGGCCAACGCCGATCCTCGAACGCACTGTTCGGGGCAGGGACAGCGACACAGCGCGGATCGGACGGGAGTCCGTTGACGCGCGGATGTCTTCTCGGCGTCGCTGCAAGCCGCTGTGGTCTGCGCCCGCGCTGCGCTCTGATTCCCTCACCACGGAGATCACCGATGGACAACCGACTGGCCAATCCTGCCCCGCTGGGGCTCGCCGGATTCGCGCTCACGACCTGGATGCTGAGTCTGATCAATGCCGGTTTCGCCAGCGGCGACGGCATGGGCATGGTGCTGGCGCTGGCGTTTGCGTTTGGCGGCACGGCGCAGTTCGTCGCCGGCGTCACCGAGCTCAAGCGCGGCAACACCTTCGGCATGACCGCGTTTTGCGGCTACGGCGCGTTCTGGTGGTCGTTTGCGCTGTTCGTGCAATTCCTGCACGGCAGCACGCCGGCCGCGTTCGTCGGCTGGTACCTGTTCATGTGGGGCGTGTTCACGCTGTACATGCTGATCGCCGCGCTAAAGCTCAACCGCGCGCTGCAGTTGGTCTTCCTGGTGCTGGTGATCACCTTCTGGCTGCTGGCCGCCGGCGAGTGGACCGGATCGGCCTCGCTGCACCAGTTTGGCGGCTACGGTGGCCTGATCACCGCATTGCTGGCATTCTACCTGTCGGCCGCCGAGGTCATCAACGAGACCCACGGCAAGGTCGTGTTGCCGATCGGCGCACCCACGCCGCGCTGAGCGTCATGCCGCCGCGCCGTGAGGACGGCGCATAGCGGTTGTGGTTACCCCGCCAGTGCACGCCGTCGCAACGACGGCTTCTGGCGCGAGCGTCGGAATGTGCGCCGTGGGCGGGTGATTTCAGCGCGGACCCGAGCATCGCGATCTGACATCGTCGCGGACACGGCGCCGACGACCTACGGCTCTTTCTGCGACAAGGTGAACGCGTCACCCACAGCTGGAAGAAATGCTCAAGCGTGTCAACCGGATACATGGAAGAAACTTCGGCGCATGGGCTGCCAAGCACATGATCGGGGCATTCACCGATGGGCGAGTGCGAAAGCATGAATCACACGCGACGACTGTAGAAACAAGTGGTTACGCGCGCCATGACGGTTCTGCGTAGTCCTGCACCTACACCGTGCAGTGCAAATGCCCGACTGACAGAACGACGCGCGCCGCGCAGACTGTACTGTGTCACCGCGAGCGCCGCAGGACGCGGCAAGCAGGATGCTCATCGCCGTGTGATTCGTCGGGCCAA
>NZ_JBTSRB010000029.1:0-37929 GCF_054637675.1 Metallibacterium sp. | reverse complement strand
CCGCGGGGGCGTAGGGCCCGATTCTTTTTGGCTCCCTGGCGCGTGCGGCACGCATGGTCCGATTGCTTTCGTGGCCGCATCGTACGCACCCCAGCCCGGCCAGTCGCGCCAGACAGCCGGAAGATGCGCCTGCAACACAAACGATGCCATGATTGCCCGCCCTGACCGCCCGCAGCGCAGCCATCGAGGCATTTCCCCGTGCAATTGCGCGCCATCCCGGCCTTTGCCGACAATTACATCTGGATGCTCAGTGATGACGACGGCAACGCGCTGATCGTCGATCCGGGCGCTGCGACTCCCGTCGAGGCAGCGCTCAGCGCGCAGCAGCTGCGCCTGCGCACCATCCTGATTACGCACCACCATGCCGACCATATCGGCGGTCTGCAGGCCTTGGTAGCACGCCATCATCCTGTTGTGTACGCGCCGGATGACGCGCGCATCCCCGGAAACTGGCAGCGCGTAAGCCACGGGAACACGCTGACACTGGCCACGCCAGCTCTGAATGCCGCGGTGCTCGCCCTGCCCGGCCATACGCGCAGCCACGTGGCCTATCACCTCGCGCCATGGCTGTTTTGCGGCGACGCCTTGTTCAGTCTGGGCTGCGGGCGTCTGTTCGAGGGCACACCCGAAGACTTGCTGCTGAGCATGCAGCGCATCGCCGCGCTGGCTCCGGATACGCTGATCTGCGCAGCCCATGAATACACCCTCGCCAATGCCGCCTTCGCGCTGAGCGTGGAGCCCGGTAACGCCACCTTGCGCGCGCGCCAGACGCAAGTGCGGTCGCTGCGCGCGCGCGGCGCACCAAGTCTGCCCGTGCCATTGGCCGAGGAATGCGCCAGCAATCCGTTTCTACGCTGGGATGCGCCGGCCGTGCGCGCCTGGTGCGGCGCACGCGATACTGGCACCGCCTCGCCCGCGGCCTGCCTGGGCGCACTGCGTGCCGCCAAAGACGAATTCCACGCATGAGGCGTGCATGGCGCCTGCTCGCCGCGGCGAGCCTGACGATGCTGCTCGCGGCCTGTGCCAGCGCGCCGTCAATGCGGCCGCAGACTCCAGCGGTCGCGGTCGTGCCGACACCCGTGCCGACGAGTGCCGCCAGCAGTGCACAGACCCTGATAGCGGCCGTCCCGGCGCCAGCGCCGCGCGATCTGTGGCAGCGCATACGTGCCGGACTGGCGATGCCAAACTGCGATGCCAACCCGCGCGTCGTGCCCATGGCGCGCATGCTGGTGGGCGATCCGAACGCTTTTGAGCAGACGCTGTCGACGCTGCGTCCGATGATCGCGTTGGTGCAACAAGCGGTGGAGGCTGCCGGTATCCCAAGCGACTTCACACTGCTCCCCATGGTGGAAAGCGGCTATCGCCCGGACGCCGTGGGTCCCGGCAATTTCATCGGCATGTGGCAATTCGATCGTGGCACCGCGCGTGCGGCGGGCATGCCGCTGCTGCCCGGCTACGATGGCCGTCGCGATCCCTGGGTCTCCAGCGTGCGTGCCACGCGCATGCTGGCTCGCTACGGGCGCGATTTTGACGATTGGCGCCTGGTCGTCTGGGCGTTCAATCAGGGGGAGTGGGGCATCAAGCGCATGCTGGCGCAGCGCGGGGCGCCACCTGCCGAACCGGCATTGCCCAACTGGCCGGTGGGCGCGGCGGCGCGCGATTATCTGCTGCGCCTGATGGCCTATAGCTGCGTGATCCGCGAACCGGGCCGGTTCGACATCCATCTACCGCCTTCGGTACCGCCTGCTCAACTCTGGCTGACCAAACTCGATGCGCCACTGCAACCAGCGCTGGCCGCCCATCTTGCCGGCCTGCCCACGACCACAGTGCGCGCGCTCAACAGCGGCTATCTGCGTGATCAGATGCCATTCGGCGCACCTTGGCACTTGCTGTTGCCACGCGCCGCACGTCAGCACTTTCTTGATCGCTATGCGCTGCTGCCGCCACGGCAATGGGCCAAGTTCGCGCGTTACCGCGTGCAGCGTACGGACTCATTGCACAGCCTGCTGCCGCGGGTCGACAGCAAGCGCTTGCAGCTACTGGCCGGCATCAATGGCCTCAACCCCGACGACACGCTCGCGCGCGGCACCACGCTTTGGCTGCCCAAGACGCTGCGCCAGCGCGCGTTGACGCGCATTGGCGGCACCTCCGGCATACCGGTGTGGCACGAAGTCAGCGCCGGTGAAAGCCTGTGGTCGCTGGCGCAGCATTATCGCGTGTCGGTGGG
Source organism: Metallibacterium sp. (assembly GCF_054637675.1). NCBI lineage: Bacteria > Pseudomonadati > Pseudomonadota > Gammaproteobacteria > Lysobacterales > Rhodanobacteraceae > Metallibacterium > Metallibacterium sp. The sequence continues at coordinate 35,702 of NZ_JBTSRB010000029.1, read as the reverse complement.
CGAACTGCGCGCCTGGAATCATCTGCGCAGCAACGAACTGCGCGTGGGTCAGCGCCTGCGTCTGGATGCACCGGGGTAGGTGCGCAACGCGCAGGCGCTACACTTGCGCGCCAGCACGCCGACCGCGTGCCAATCATCCGGAGGACTCATGGCTTTTCTGCACGGCAAACGCGCGCTGATTACCGGCGTGCTCAATCACCGTTCGATCGCCTGGGGCATTGCCAGCGCCATGCATCGGGAAGGCGCCGAACTGGCTTTTACCTACGTCAACGACAAGCTCAAGGATCGCGTCGATGAGGCCGCCACTGCCTTCGGCTCGAATATCGTGCTGCCCTGCGATGTGGCCGATGACACGCAGATCGACGCGCTGTTTCCGACCCTGTCGCAGCATTGGGATGGCCTCGACATCCTGGTGCATTCGATCGGCTTCGCACCACGCGAAGCGCTGGCTGGCGAGTTCCTCGACGGTCTGAACCGCGAGAGCTTCCGCATCGCCCACGATATCTCCAGCTACAGTCTGGCGGCACTGGCCAAGGCCGCCCGCCCGCTGATGCAGGGCCGCAACGGCGCGATCCTGACGCTGACCTATCTGGGCGCCGAACGCGCGCTGGCCAGCTACAACGTGATGGGCCTGGCCAAGGCCAGCCTCGAATCCAATGTGCGCTATCTGGCCTACAACCTCGGGCCCGAGGGCACGCGCGTCAATGCCATCTCTGCCGGGCCGATCCGCACCCTGGCCGCATCCGGCGTGGCCAATCTGCGCAAGATGCTTGATCACGTTGCCGAGAAAGCGCCGCTGCGGCGCAATGTCAGCATCGAGGACGTCGGCAATGTCGCCGCGTTTCTGTGCTCGGATCTGGCCTCGGGCATCACCGGCGAGGTGACGTATGTCGACGCCGGCTACAACACCCTGGGCATGACCGGCTTGTAAGCCATCGGCAACGACCCGCGCCAACGCACAAACGAAAAAGCCTCGCGGCGAGCGAGGCTTTTTCATCGGCGATGACGCGCGCGCCTTACATACGGTTGGGCGCGGTCTCGATCTTGGTACTTCGGCGCAACGCATCGAGGAAGGCCTGCACGCTGGCGCCGCTCTGCATCTGGCGCAACTGCGAGGCGATGTACTCACGCTGCCCCGGCGGCAACTTGGACACATCGCCCGGATGCACCGTGCTGAGTTGCACCAGCGCGTAGCGACCCTGACCCAGATCCACCGCCGAAGGCACACTCTTGCCCGGCGCCGGTGCGGCCAGCTTGAACACCGCTGTCAACAGCGCGGGATCAAGGTTGGGCGTGCTGGGCGTGGCGGCGTTGACGATTTGCACACTGGCACCCACCGATTTGGCCAACGTATCTAACGCTATGCCGGCCTTGAGCTTGGCGAGCAGCGCGTCGGCCTGCTTGCTGGCGGCCGCGGCGACGCGTTGCGCCAGAATCGTGGCCTGGATCCTGGCCGCAACCGCCGCCAGCGGCAGCGGTTGCGCCGGCACATGCCGCGCCAGGTGTAACAACACCAGGTGCTCGGGCGACAGATTGATCGGATCGGAGGTGTTGTTGTCCTTGAGCACTTGCCCGGAGAACGCTGCCTGCACCACTTTGGGGTGGGCAAACAAACCCGTGCCGCCGCTGCGCGCGAACAGCGGGCTGACCTGCACCGGCACGTTCAGCGCCTTGGCGGCATCTTCCAGTGAACCGGGGTTGGAGTCGATCGCGTCGACCAGCTTGCCAGCGATGTGACTGTATTCCTTGCTGCGCGCCTGCTTGAGGTAATCCGCCGTGAGCGCATCCTTGACCTCGGCGAGCGGCTTGGTGACGCCGGCGCGCTCGGCCTGCAGCTCGATGATGTGGTAGCCATCGCTGGTCAGCACCGGCGCCGAGATCTGTCCTGGTTTCAGCGCGACCATCGCCGCCTGGAATGCGGGATCGGTATCGCCCAGTCCCAGCCAGCCCAGGCTGCCGCCCTGATTCTTGGAGCCCAGGTCATCCGAATACTGCTTGGCCAGCGCGGCGAAATTCGCTCCCGGCGCATGCGCCAATGCATCGACTTTCTGCGCCTGCGTCAAGGCGGCGGCTTTTTGCGCAGGCGTGGCATTCTTGGGCAGCGAAATCAGAATGTGCGAAACCTCGTACTGGCTGGGCACGACGAAGCGCGACTGGTTCTTCGCGTACAGCGCGCGCAGTTCTTCCGCGCTGGGCGCGGGTGGCGCCGGCACGTTGTCCACACTCAGATCGACGTACTGCACCGAGACTTGCTCCGGGCTCATGTATTGCTGCGTATGCGCCTTGTAGTAAGCGCCTATTTCAGCCTCGCTGACCGTGCCGGATGCCGCCTGCGGCACCGGCAGATCGACGTAGCTGAAATCACGCGTCTGACCGATCAGGCGCAGATAGCCGTCAATCTCGGACTGAGGAACGATGCTGCTGTCGCCAAGCGCCTGCGGCAGCAACTGCACGCTCAGATCGCCGCGCTCCATCTCCTGAAACCTTTCCGGCGTGAGGCCGTTGGCCGCCAGCACGGCTGTATACGTGGCGGGATCAAACTTGCCGTCGACCTGGAATTGCGGAACCTGGGCGATCTCGCGACGCAGCAGACTGTTCGGCACAGCGGTGCCCAGCTTGTCACCGAGGTTGATCAGTAGCTGGCGCTGGATCAATCCTTCGAGTACATCCTGCTTGAACACGTTGCCATCGAGAAATTTCGGATCGATCTGCGGGTTGTGTTGCAGCTGCTGCTGGCGTGCACGATTCAGCGCGTCCTGAAACTCCTGCCCGCCGACCTGGTGATCGCCCACCCTGGCGACCCACGTGGCGTGGCTGGCGACGAAGTAGCCCTCGATACCGAAAAACGCGAATACGAAAATCAAAATCCCGAACAGGATCTTGGCGAACCAGCCGGAAAGTTTGTCGCGCAACAGGGTAAGCATGCTTGGTTTCCGCTGACTTGAATCAATACGTTCGGTTGCCTGCAGCAACACGCGCTGCAGTGGCTGCAAGGCCGACTTCAGGCATCACGCGCGTGCGATATCCGGAAAAGCGCAGGGCGCCGGATCGGCGCCCTCGCTGCACGTTGCGGAGTGGACGGGACTCAAGTCCGCGACTCCCGGCGCAGTTGGCCGGCATTCCTAACCGTCCGCACACCACTCCGCGATGCTGGTGGGTGCTGAGGGTTTCGAACCCCCGACCCTCGCCTTGTAAGGGCGACGCTCTACCACTGAGCTAAGCACCCGCGTGCGGGTCTCAGTTGACGGCGTCCTTGAGAGCCTTGCCAGCCTTGAACGCGGGGTTCTTCGAAGCCTTGATCTTGATGGCCTGGCCGGTGCGCGGATTGCGGCCGGTACGCGCGTTGCGCTTGCGCACAGCGAACGTGCCAAAACCGACCAAGGCCACGGTGTCGCCCTTCTTCAGTGCCTTCTTCACCGCCTCAACGAACGCGTCGATCGCGCGGCCAGCTTCGGCCTTGTTGATGTCCGCACCATTGGCAACGGCTTCGATCAATTCGGATTTGTTCATCTGGGTATTCCCTCTTGAGTGTGGATGCTTGCTGCAAGCAACAGAACTGAAGCTGGGCGCGAACGCCCCTGTGCAAACGTTTCGAGCATTCCCGTGATCTAGCGCAAACCTTCACGCAATCACGGCGCCGCCTTTATACCAGCGCCTCGCACGAGGCCGCAATACAAGGCGCAGCACGGCTCGGCGCGGTTCCTTGAGCATATCCTCAGTGGCGCCGCGAACGCGTCGTCGCTGCCGCTGCTGGCGCGACCACGGGCGCCGCGGCCGGCTCGATCAATTTGCTCACGGTCGGATCGCTGCCGGGCGTAGTCGCAAAGCTCTCGACGGCGGCCAGCGGATGCTCCAATGCCAGATCGAGCACCTCGTCGATCCACTTGACGCAGTGGATCTGCAGCGAGCCGGTGACATTGGCCGGAATCTCGGCGAGGTCCTTGCGATTGTCCTCGGGAATCAACACGGTGCGGATGCCACCGCGATGCGCCGCGAGGAGTTTTTCCTTGAGTCCGCCGATCGGCAGCACGCGACCACGCAGGGTGATCTCGCCAGTCATCGCCACATCGGCGCGTACCGCCACGCGTGTCAGCGCCGAAACCAGCGCGGTGCACATGGCGATGCCTGCGCTGGGGCCATCCTTGGGCGTGGCGCCCTCGGGCACGTGCACGTGGATATCGAGCTTCTGGTGGAATTCCGGATCAAGCCCGAATCTTGCGCTGCGCGCGCGCACCACCGAGAGCGCGGCCTGCACCGACTCCTGCATCACCTCGCCCAACTGGCCGGTGTGCAGCAGCTTGCCCTTGCCCGGCACCACGGCGACCTCGATGCTGAGCAGATCGCCACCGACTTGCGTCCAGGCGAGGCCGGTGACCAGGCCTATCTCGTTCTGGCTTTCAGCGCGTCCGAAGGCAAACTGGCGCACGCCGAGATAATCGGCGAGGTGCTCGGCATCCACGACCACGCGCCTGGCCGCAGCTTGCGCAGCCGCCTTCTTGCTGAAACGCTTGTGCTTGGCTTTGGTTTTGGCGGCCACGGGTTCAGCCTTGACTGGCTCGACCTTGGCGGTTTCGATCTCGATGGCTTCATCCGCGAGAGACTCAGCATCCGACCGCACAGGCTCGGCCAGCGCGATGTCCTTGACCACCCTGCGCGCGATGCGTGCGATCTCGCGCTCCAGATTGCGTACCCCTGACTCGCGTGTGTAGTAGCGCACGATGTCGCGGATCGCCTCAGGCTCGATACCCAGTTCCTCGGGCTTGAGGCCGTTGGCCGTCAGTTCCTTGGACAGCAGGTAGTTCTCGGCGATCGCCAACTTCTCGTCCTCGGTGTAGCCAGGGATGCGGATCACCTCCATGCGATCAAGCAATGGCGCCGGGATGTTCAGCGAATTGGCGGTGGCGACCCACATCACCTCGGAGAGATCGAAATCGACCTCGAGATAGTGGTCGCTGAAAGCGTGGTTTTGCTCGGGATCGAGCACCTCCAGCAGCGCCGAGGAAGGATCGCCACGGAAGTCCATCGACATTTTGTCGATCTCGTCGAGCACGAACAGCGGATTGCGCGTGCCCGCCTTGGCCATGTTTTGCAGGATGCGCCCCGGCATCGAACCGATATAAGTGCGACGGTGGCCGCGAATCTCGGCCTCGTCGCGCACGCCGCCAAGGCTCATGCGCACGAACTTGCGGTGCGTGGCCTTGGCGATCGACTGGCCCAAGGACGTCTTGCCCACGCCAGGTGGGCCGACCAGACACAGGATCGGGCCTTTCATGCGGTCGACGCGTTGCTGCACGGCGAGATATTCGAGGATGCGCTCCTTGACCTTTTCCAGCCCGTAGTGGTCGGTGTCCAGAACCTGCTGCGCGGCGCGCAAATCCTTGCGCACCTTGCTGTGCTTGTTCCACGGTACGTTGACCATCCAGTCGAGATAGTTGCGCACCACGGTCGCCTCGGCCGACATCGGCGACATCTGCTTGAGTTTGGATAGCTCCTGCCGGGCCTTGGCCATGACCGGCTCGGGCATGCCGGCCTCGTCGATCTTGCGGCCGAGCTGCTCCATCTCGTTGGGCGCGTCCTCGCCTTCACCCAGCTCCTTCTGGATCGCCTTCATCTGTTCGTTGAGGTAATACTCGCGCTGGCTTTTTTCCATCTGCGATTTGACGCGGCCGCGGATGCGCTTCTCCACTTGCTGCAAGTCGATTTCGGAATCGACCATGCCGATCAACAGCTCCAGGCGCTGCCCGACGTCAGCGGTTTCAAGCACCTTCTGCTTGTCGGCGATGCGTACCGACAAATGCGCGGCGATGGTGTCGGCCAGGCGTCCGGCGTCATCGATGCCGGACAGCGTCGCCAGCACCTCCGGTGGCAGCTTGCGGCTTTGCTTGACCAGTTGCTCGAACAGGCTGACCAGGGTACGCGAGACGACATCCAGCTCGCGCTCCTCGCGCGAATACACCGGATCAAGTTCACGATACTCGGCCAGCAGCATGTCATTCTCGCGGCGGTAGCCGGTGACCTCGGCGCGGAACTTGCCCTCGGCCAGCACCTTCACGGTGCCATCGGGCAGCTTGAGCATTTGCAGCACGCTGGCGACGGTGCCGGTGCGGAACAACTCCGCCTCGCCGGGCTCCTCGATGTCAGGACTGGTCTGTGCCACCAACAGGATCTGGCGCTCGCTCTCCATCGCCGCTTCCAGCGCGCGCATGGATTTCTCGCGGCCGACAAACAGCGGGATCACCATGTGCGGATAAACCACCACATCGCGCAGCGGCAATACCGGCAGCGCGGTGGATTTGTCGATGGACTTGTCTGCGGTGCGGGCGGGGGTCTCGGTCATCGTTTCATCCGGGTAGGCGGGAACGGACGCACACGGGCACGAGCGTGCGCCGCGTACGCAAACATATCAAGTGAGGTGAGGGCACGCGCGGGCGGCACAAGAGGCCGCCGTCGATCAAGCCGCGCCGCTGGCGCCCTCGACGCCGGGCTTCAGGTTGCCGCGGTAGATCAGATACGGCTCGGCCTGACCGTTGATCACGGCCTCGTCGACCACGACCTTGCTGACATGTTCCAGTGACGGCAGCTCGAACATCGTATCCAGCAGTACCTGTTCGATGATGGTGCGCAAGCCACGCGCGCCGGTCTTGCGCTTGAGCGCCTTGCGCGCGATCGCGGTCAAAGCCTCGGGGCGGAACTCCAGCTCCACCTGCTCCATATCGAACAGCTTGCGGAACTGCTTGGTCAGCGCGTTCTTCGGCTCGCTGAGGATTTGCACCAGCGCGGTCTCGTCGAGTTCTTCCAGCGTCGCCACCACCGGCAGGCGGCCGACGAACTCGGGAATCAGCCCGAAGCGCACCAGATCTTCCGGCTCGACATCAGCCAGCATCTTGCCGATATTGGGCCTGTTTTTCTTGCTGCGCACCTCGGCGCTGAAGCCGATACCGGTGGTATCGGAACGCTGCTGGATGACTTTTTCCAGTCCGGAAAACGCGCCGCCGCAGATGAAAAGAATGTTGCGCGTGTCAACCTGCAGGAATTCCTGCTGCGGATGCTTGCGCCCGCCCTGCGGGGGCACCGAGGCCAAAGTGCCTTCGATCAACTTGAGCAGCGCCTGCTGCACGCCTTCACCGGAGACATCGCGCGTGATCGAGGGGTTCTCACTCTTGCGCGAGATCTTGTCGATCTCATCGATGTAGACGATGCCCTGCTGCGCCTTCTCGACGTCGTAGTCGCACTTCTGCAGCAGCTTCTGGATGATGTTTTCCACGTCCTCGCCGACGTAACCCGCTTCGGTCAGCGTAGTGGCGTCGGCGATGGTGAAGGGTACGTTGAGCAGCCGCGCCAGCGTTTCGGCCAGCAGGGTCTTGCCCGAGCCGGTCGGACCGATCAGCAGGATGTTGGACTTGGCCAGTTCGACGTCGTCATTCTTCTGGCGTGACTCAAGGCGCTTGTAGTGGTTGTAGACCGCCACCGCCAGCGTGCGCTTGGCGCGCGTCTGCCCGATCACATACTGGTCGAGCGTCTCCATGATCTCGCGCGGACGCGGCAGATGATTGCGCGTGGCGGCGGTTTTTTCCTCGATTTCCTCGCGGATGATGTCGTTGCACAGCTGCACGCATTCATCGCAGATGAACACCGACGGGCCGGCGATCAGCTTGCGTACCTCGTGCTGGCTCTTGCCGCAGAACGAGCAGTAAAGGATCTTGCCACCCTCGCCGCCACGCCCTTGCCGTTCATCGCTCATGCTGGAATCCACCGTAGATCTATTCGTTTCGAGTCGAACATAGCATAGGACCGCGCCGCTGGCGTCAATGCTACGCGACGTACACACGAGAGCATCGCCGATACCGGGCCGGCGAACATCACGACACGCTTGCGTCGGGCTTCTGCGCCCGCAACAAGGCTGCTCAGGCGGGCTTGGCAGGCTCTTCAGCGCGGCGATCGAGTACCGCATCGATCAAGCCGTAGGCCTTGGCATCCTCGCCGCTCATGAATCGGTCACGCTCCATGTCGCGCTCGATCTGCTCCAGCGCCTGGCCAGTGTGCTGCACATAGATCTGGTTGAGCCGGCCGCGGACATACAAAATTTCACGCGCCTGGATCTCGATATCGGTGGCCTGACCCTGGGCGCCTCCCGAGGGCTGGTGAATCATGATGCGCGAATTGGGCAGCGCGTAACGCTTGCCCTTGGCGCCCGCCGTCAGCAGCAGCGAAGCCGCGCTGGCGGCCTGACCGATGCACATGGTGCTGACGTCGCAGCGGATGAACTGCATGGTGTCGTAAATCGCCAGCCCCGCGGTAACCACGCCGCCCGGGCTGTTGATATACAAGTTGATGTCCTTGTCCGGATTCTCGGATTCGAGAAACAGCAACTGCGCGACGATGACGTTGGCCATGAAGTCGTCGATCGGACCGACCACGAACACCAAGCGCTCTTTGAGCAGGCGCGAATAAATGTCATAGGCGCGCTCGCCACGGCTGGTCTGTTCGACCACCATCGGCACCAAGTTGAGGCTCTGCGGCGGTGTGTCTTGCTTGGACATGGATGGCTCCGATCGGATCGTGCGCCCAGCATGGGGACTACGCGCGCAAAGTCAATGCTGCGCGCAGCGGGCGGTCAGACCCGGTGCGCGGCGCGGTTTCAGCCGTTGCGGCCTGGGCGCAGCAGCTCGTCGAAGCTGATGGTGCGCGCAGTGGTCTGCGCATGCGCGGCCACCCATTCAGCGACCTGATCCTCGAGTACGCGCGTGCGCAAATTGGCCAACAATTGCTGATCGCGTTGATACAGCTCGATCACCTGCTGCGGATCTTCGTAAGTCGAGGCGATCGATGCCATGAGCGTGGCAACGCGCTGTGGATCGGGTTGCAAACCTTCGCGCCGCGCGATCTCGCCCATCAGCAGCGCCGCGATGACGCGGATGCGCGCCGGCGCGCGCGCCGCTTCGACGCGCTCGGGCGCCGGTTGCGCGTCCTGCGCCAGACCCATGCGCGCCAACGCCTGGGCCTCGGCATCGAGCATGGCCTTGGGTACGGTCACCTCGGGATGCGCGGCCGCCAACTTCTCGGCGACTTCGCCTTTCAAGCGCGCAGTGACCGCAGCGCCCAATTCGCGCTCGAGATTGGCACGCACCTCGCGACGGAAATCTTCCAGCTCGCCCGAGTCGATGCCAAACTGACGCACGAATTCGGCGTTAAGCATCGGCAGCACTGGCTCCTGCACCGTCAGCACACGCAGGTGCATGCGCGCCAGCTTGCCGGCAAGTTGTTCGTTGCGGAACTCGGCAGGAAACGCCACGTCCAGCTCCAGTTCTGCGTCTTGCGTTTGGCCCAACAACGCGGCGTCGATCTCGGCCAGCAGCGTGCCGCTGCCGAGAATGCTGCTGCCGCGATCCATGCCTTCAGCAGGCAGGCGCAAATCCGCAGTCTGCGTGTAGTACTCAAAACCGACATGATCACCAGCCTGCGCGGCGCGCTCGACGCGCTGCAGGCGCGTGCGCTGCTTGCGCAGGGTCTCGATCATGTTGTCGATGTCCGCATCGCTGACGCTGGCTTCGATGCGCTCGATGCTCAGCGCGGTGACATCGACCGCGGGCAGCTCTGGAAATACCTCGAAAGTCGCGGTGTAGGCGATTTCGCCATTCTCGGTCTGACCGTTGGTGCTGATCGAGGGCGCCGCCACCGGGCGCAACTGTTGCTCGCCCAGCGCCTTCTGCAGCGTATTCGAGACGATCTCGCTGAACGCCTCGCCGCGCACTTGCGCACCGAAACGTTGCTCGATGACCTTGCTCGGTACCTTGCCGGGACGAAAACCGTTGAGGCGCACGTTGCGCCCCAGATCAAGCATGCGCTCGCGCACGCGCCCGTCGAGATCGGCCGAGGGGAACTTCACGGTGAGTCGGCGCTCAAGGCCACCGACATTTTCGAGCGAAACCTGCATGCCTTGGGACTCCTCACCCGCACGCGCGAAGGCTGCGCGCACGGCGTCTGAATGTGGTGCGAAAGCCGGGACTCGAACCCGGACGGGGGTACCCGCTGGAACCTAAATCCAGTGCGTCTACCAATTCCGCCACTTTCGCACGCTATTGAAAGGGCAGAATAGTGTACGGGATCGCCAAGGATATGAGGAGGGTGGGTGGGTGGGTGGTGGGCCGTGAAGGACTTGAACCTTCAACCTACGGATTAAGAGTCCGCTGCTCTACCAATTGAGCTAACGGCCCACGCGAACCTGAAAACTGGGGTGGACGATGGGATTCGAACCCACGACAACCGGAATCACAATCCGGGACTCTAACCAACTGAGCTACGCCCACCATGAAACATGAAGCATTGGCGCGCCCGACAGGACTCGAACCTGCAACCGCCGGCTTAGAAGGCCGATGCTCTATCCGGTTGAGCTACGGGCGCATGACCTGACTAGAGCACACTTTGGTCGGGGTAGAGGGATTCGAACCCCCGACGTCCAGCTCCCAAAGCTGGCGCTCTACCAGGCTGAGCTATACCCCGCCGCCAGCAACCCGCCTGCAACTGCGGATTCCTGAGCCGTGGAATTTTACGTGGCCACACCGCGCGCAGTCAACGCACGCTGTACACCGCGACGCTGCCACCCGTGAAGCCGCGCATGCCAGCGACTGCAGCACTGAGCCGACAAGAGCTGATCTGCGGGCTGACGAACGATGCCGCGACTGATATTTTTTCGCGTGCATGCGCGCGATTCACGCGAGTACGCTCCACGAAACCCTTATGCTTGCGATCTTCGCGCGGCGCGCGTTGGCATACGCAGCGACGCGCATGGCGCCGATGAACGCATCCGACCCCCTGCACGACATGCTCGAACACGCGAGCCTCGACAGCCAGCGCCCGCTGCTGTGGCTGATCGCCGCCGGGTTTTTCATGCAGACGCTGGACTCGACCATCGTCAACACTGCAGCGCCCAGCATCGCGGATGCCTTGCGTGCCACGCCGCTGGGCATGAAGACCGCGCTGACCAGCTACGTGTTGACGCTGGCGGTGTGCATTCCGGCCAGCGCGTGGCTGACCGATCGCTTCGGTACGCGCCGCATCTACGCAGCCTCGGTATTGCTGTTCACGCTAGGCTCGGTGGCCTGTGGCGCGGCGCAGACCTTGCCGCAACTGATCGCCGCGCGCGTGCTGCAAGGCATCGGCGGCGCGCTGCTGATGCCGATCGGTCGCTACGTGCTGATCCGGCTGTTCGGCAAGCGTGATTTCGTCGCCGCGATGAGCTTGGTATCGATACCCGGCCTGCTTGGGCCGATGCTGGGCCCGGTGCTGGGTGGCTGGCTGAGCGAATACGCGAGTTGGCGTCTGATTTTTCTGATCAACGTGCCGGTCGGCCTGGCCGGCCTGTGGCTGAATGCGCGCGCCATGCCGGATCTGCGCGGTGTCCTGCGCCCCTTCGATGGCTTCGGCTTCGCGCTGTTCGCGATGGGCTCCGGGCTGTTGCTGGCCGCATCCGAGTTCGCCAGTGATGGCATGCCAGCCCCGGCCCTGCTCAGCGCGGGGCTAGGCCTGCTGCTGTGCATCGGCTTCGTGCTGCATGCGCGGCGTAGCGCGCATCCGATCAACGACCTCGGCCTGTTTCGCGTACGCAGTTTCTCGATCGCCCTGCTCGGCAGCCTGTTCACGCGGCTGGGCGCATCCGGGCTGCCGTTTCTGCTGGCTTTGTACCTGCAGATCGGCTGCGGTTACTCGCCGCTGCAAGCCGGGCTGATGATGGCGCCGCAGGCGCTGGCGATGATGGCGATGAAGCCGCTGATCGACCCGCTGCTGCGCCGCTATGGCTATCGACGCACGCTGTACGTCAACACCGTGCTGGTCGGTGCAGTGCTGGCGGCGTTCGCGCTGCCGGTCGCGCGCGGTGACTGGCTGGCGATCACGCTGCTGATGTTCGTGCTGGGACTGGTGATGTCGCTGCAATACACGGCGATGAACACGCTGGCGTTCGTGGATCTCGCGCCCGCGCAAGCCGGCCATGCGGCGTCCATGACCTCGACCGCGCAGTATCTGTCGATGAGCTTCGGCATCGCGCTGGCGACCATGCTGATGGGCGCGTTCATGCCCGCGCATGCGCCCGCTGTGGAGTATCTGCACGCTTTTCACGCGACCGTGCTGGCGCTGGCCGGCTCGTGCTTCGTCAGCGCGCTGGTGTTCATGCGCCTGCGCCGCGACCGCCCGCTGCGCGCGCGCGTGGACGATCCCGACACCGCGACCTGATGCTGTGCGCCACGGTGGCTGGGTTAGCATCGTGGTCATTGACCTCGCGCAAGGATCGAGCCCATGCACGGCGCCGCGGACATCCTGCTGTCGCTTTTTGTCGTGTTCGTCGCCGCGCGCATTGGCGATGAGCTGGCACAGCGTATGCGCATGCCAGGCGTGGTCGGCGAGATCGTGGCCGGCGCCTTGCTCGGTCCTTCGCTGCTGAACTGGGTGCATCCAGGTGTGGTGCTGGATGCGCTGGCCGAGGTCGGCGTGGTGTTTCTGCTGTTCGCGGTGGGACTGGAAACGCGCCTGGATGATCTCAAGCGCGTCGGCCTGATCGCGTTCATGGTGGGCACGCTGGGCGTGATCGTGCCTTTCGGCGGCGCGTCGCTGTGGGCGCACCTGGAAGGCTTCGCGTGGAACAAATCGATGTTCATCGCCGCGGCCTTTGTCGCCACCTCGGCCGGCATCACCGCGCGCGTGCTGCAGGAGATGCACGCGCTGCAGCGGCGCGAAGCACACGTGATCCTGGGGGCGGCGGTCATTGACGACATCCTCGCCATGCTCTTGCTGGGCGTGGTGGTATCGATGCAGGACAGCGGCGTGGCCGACCCTGTGCATCTGCTGATCGTGGTCGTCGAGGCGGTCGGTTTTGTCGTGGTCGTAGGCTGGTTGGGCACGCGCGTGGCGCGCAAGCGTTCGTCATGGCTGGAGCGGCCACGCATGACCATGTCCGAGCTGAGCATCGTGCTGGCGCTGTGTCTGGGGCTGGCATGGTTGTCCACGCGCGTCGGGCTGGCTGCGATCATCGGCGCGTTTCTGGCCGGACTGATCGCTTCGGAAACCGACCAGCGCGAGCAACTCGAGCATCAGATGAAGCCACTGTTGACGCTGCTGACGCCGTTTTTCTTCGTGATGACCGGTGTCAAACTCGACGTCAACGTGTTCACGCACGCCGATGCGCTGCTGATGCTCGTGCTGGCCACGCTGATCGCGGTGCTGACCAAGCTGGTGGGCGCTTATTTGGGCGCATTGAAACTGGGCCATCGCAGCGCGCTGGCCGTGGGCATGGGCATGGTGCCGCGCGGCGAGGTGGGCGTGGTGGTGGCGAGTCTGGGTCTGGCCGCCGGTGTGTTCACGCCCGAGGTGTACGCGGTGATCGTGGCGATGTCGCTGCTGACCTCGATCCTGACCCCGCCGCTATTGGGCTGGCTGCTGCGTCGCGCGCAGCGCGACGACATCGATCAGCGGGCAGCGTGAACGCCGTGCACGCGCTATTTTCGCGCCAACCCGTGCCAGCAGCCCTTCAGCCCGCACCGCCACCCGGTTTGCCGTGGATGCCGCCGCGCGTCAGCGCCATCGGATCCAGCAGTTTGGCCAGTTGCTTGCGCGGCAGGCCGGTGGTTTCCACCGCCACGTCGAGGATCGGGCGCTTCTGCTTGTATGCCTGCTTGGCGGTCGCCGCGCCCTTCTCGTAGCCGATCACCGGATTCAGCGCGGTCACCAGGATGGGATTCTTGTCCAGCGCCTGCTGGATGTGCGCCTGGTTGACCTTGAAGCCGGCGATGGCGTCATCGGCCAGCGCGCGCATGGCGTTGCCCAGAATGGCGATGGACTGCAGCAGGTTGTGCGCGATCAGTGGCAGCATCACGTTGAGCTGGAAATTGCCCGCCTGACCACCGAGGGCGATGGCCACGTCGTTGCCGATGACTTGCGCGCAAACCATGGTCATCGCCTCGGGGATCACCGGGTTGACCTTGCCGGGCATGATCGAGCTGCCGGGTTGCAATGCGGGCAGTTCGATCTCGCCCAAGCCCGCCAACGGGCCGGAATTCATCCAGCGCAGGTCATTGCTGATTTTCATCAGCGCGCAGGCCAGCGTCTTGAGCTGGCCGGAAAGCTCCACCGCATCGTCCTGCGCGGCGATGCCCTCGAAGTAATTGTCGGCGGCGACGAACTTGCTGCCGCTCATGCGCGTCAGCTCGGCGGCGACGGCGGGGCCGAACTTCGGATCGGCGTTGATGCCGGTGCCCACCGCGCTGCCACCCAGCGGCAGACGCTGCATGCGCCTGAGCGCATCGGTGATGCGCGCCTCGGCGCTGTGCAACTGCGCCGACCAGCCGGACAATTCCTGCCCGAAGGTCACCGGCATGGCGTCCATCAAATGCGTGCGCCCGGTCTTGACCACCTTGGTCAGCTCCCTGGCGCGCTGGTCGATGGTCTTGCGCAGATGCGCCAGCGCGGGCAGCAACTGTTCGCGCGTTTCCAGCGTGGCGCTGACGTGGATCGCCGTGGGGATCACGTCGTTGGAACTCTGCCCCATGTTGACGTGATCGTTGGGGTGCACCTTGAGCCTGGCGGTCGAAGCCACGTGCGCGATCACCTCGTTGGCGTTCATGTTGCTGCTGGTACCGGAACCGGTCTGAAACACGTCGATCGGAAACTGTGCATCGAACTCACCACGCGCCACGCGCTCGGCGGCAGCGCGCACGGCCTTGGCCGTGGCCTTGGGCAGGTGCCCCAGTCTGGCGTTGGCTTCGGCCGCGGCCGACTTGATCAATCCCAGCGCACGAATGAATGCGCGCGGCATGCGCAATCCGGAGATCGGAAAGTTCTGCACGGCGCGCTGCGTCTGCGCGCCGTAAAGCGCCTCGGCCGGAACTTTCAGCTCGCCCATGCTGTCGTGCTCGGTGCGGTACTGCTGGCTCATCGCGGATTCCTGAGACAAGGAAAACAGCCATTGAGTATAGCCTCGCGGTGTAAGCTTGCCGCTTCCAATCTGCCACCCGTACGCATGGATCACCCTGCTCTCGTCGCGCTCTCGCCACTGGATGGCCGCTACGCCGGACAATGCGCGGCGCTGCACCCGGTATTCAGCGAATTCGGCCTGATGCAGCGGCGCGTGCGCGTCGAAATCGCCTGGCTGCTGGCACTGGCCGAGCATCCGGACATCCCCGAACTGCCAGCCTTCGATACCGCCACACGCGCCGCGCTGCTGGGTATCGGCGAGCGATTCAGCATCGACGATGCCGCCGCGATCAAGCGCATTGAACGCACCACCAACCACGACGTCAAGGCGGTCGAGTACTTCATCAAGCAGCGCATGGGCGCCCTGCCCGGCTTGGCCGTGGCGCGCGAGTTCGTGCACTTCGCCTGCACCAGCGAGGATATCAACAACCTCGCCTATGCGCTGATGCTGAAGGACGCGCGTGAAGCCGTGCTGCTGCCCGCGTTCGATGACGTGATCGCGCAGCTGCGCGCCATGGCGCACACGCATGCGGATCTGGCGATGCTGGCGCGCACGCATGGCCAGCCAGCTTCGCCAACCACGCTGGGCAAGGAATTGGCCAACGTCGTTGCGCGCCTGCAGCGCCAGCGCCAACAACTGGCGGTGGTGGCAATCTGCGGCAAGATCAACGGCGCGGTGGGCAATTTCAACGCGCATGTCGTGGCCTATCCCGAGGTCGACTGGCCACGGCTGGCGCGTGGATTTGTCGAGGGCATGGGCCTGGACTGGAACCCCTACACCACGCAGATCGAGCCGCACGATGGCATCGCCGAATACTGCGACGCCGTGCGCCGCGCCAATACCGTATTGCTCGATCTGTCGCGCGACCTGTGGGGCTACATCGCGCTGGGCTATTTCAAGCTGGCGCTGAAAGCCGGCGAAGTGGGCTCATCGACCATGCCGCACAAGGTCAACCCAATCGACTTCGAAAACGCCGAAGGCAATCTGGGGCTGGCCAACGCGCTGCTGGGTCACTTCAGCGAGAAGCTGCCGATCAGCCGCTTCCAGCGCGATCTCACCGATTCCACCGTGCTGCGCGCGCTGGGCACCGGCTTTGGCCACACGCTGGTGGCGCTGACCGCGCTGGCGCGCGGCCTCGGCAAGCTGGCCACCGATCCAACGCGCATCGCGGCCGATCTGGAAGGTGCTTGGGAAGTGCTGGCCGAAGCCGTGCAAACGGTGATGCGCCGCCACGGCTTGCCCGAGCCCTATGAGCAGCTCAAGGCGCTGACCCGTGGGCGTGCGATCACGCCAGCCGTGCTGGCTGCATTCATCGAGTCACTGCCCCTGCCCGAGTCGGCCAAGGCGCGTCTGCTCGCCCTCAACCCTGCAGCCTACACCGGCCTTGCCGGCGCGCTGGCACGCGACGTCTGAAGATCGGCCATGCCCAAAAAACCCGCACAACCACGCGCCAGCGATTCGCAATCGGCGCAGCCCAGTCCCGCCAAGTCGCGCCCTCGTGCGCGGTCCGCCATGCCTGCGCTAGAGGTCAACGCCAGTCATGGCATGCCGCTGGGCATGCCGCCCTCGCGTTTTCTCACCCAGTACTGGCAGAAGCATCCACTGCTGATCCGCGGCGCGCTGGCTGGCTGGCAAGTACCGATCACGCCCGAGGATCTCGCTGGCCTCGCCTGCGAGGACACCGTGCTGGCGCGCATCGTGCACCGCGAACGCAAGCGCGCACTGTGGACACTGCAGCCTGGACCCTACAGTGAGGCCACGTTCACCGGTCTGCCCGAGCGCGACTGGACGCTGCTGGTGCAGGACGTCGACAAGTGGGATGCCGAGGTCGCCGGCCTGCTGGATTTCGTGCGTTTTCTGCCTACCTGGCGCATCGATGATGTGATGGTCAGCTACGCCACCGACGGCGGCGGCGTTGGCCCGCACATCGATCAGTACGACGTGTTTCTGGTGCAGGGCATCGGTCGTCGGCGCTGGAGCATCAGCACCGAGCGCAACGCACCACGCGCGCTGCGCCCCGGCACCGATCTGAAATTGCTGGCCGAGTTCGCGCCCACGCACAGCTTCGTGCTGGAACCGGGCGACGTACTGTACCTGCCGCCCGATGTGCCCCACGATGGCGTGGCCGAGGGTGCCTGCATGACTTTCTCGATTGGCATGCGCGCGCCGGCCGAGTCCGAGCTGTTGCTGGATCTCGCCGAGCATCTCGCTGAACACATACCCGATACGCAGCGCTACAGCGACCCCGATCTGCGCCCGGCGCGCGCGCGCGGCCTGATCGATTCCGCCGCGCTGGCGCGCGTGCGCGCGCAGTTGGGGCCGTTCGCGCAGCGCATCAAGGCCGGCGAGCTGGCGCTGTGGTTCGGACGCATGATCACGCGCTATCGCAGCGCCGCGCCGTTCGCCGGCAACGCTCAACCGGCGTCGCTGGAACAGGTGCGCGCCATGCTGCTCAGTGGTCGCGCGCTGTTGCGCCATCCGTTCGCGCGCTTTGCCTGGATCGAACATGGCGCCGAAGGTGCCTCGCTGTTTGCCGCCGGACACATGGTGCATTGTCCGCGCGCGCTGGCCGAGGCGCTGTGCGCCAACGCGCGCATCGAGCCCGACGATGCGGTGCTGCGCGACGGTTCCGCGCTGACCGCGCTGCGCGACCTGCTTGCGGTCGGCTGCGTGCAATTCGCGCGCGCGCCGCGCAAGCGGGCATGATCGCCGCCGATTTTCACCTCGTTCCAGCACACTGGCCGACCGACGCCGAGGCCTTGCGCAGCGTGCGCGATGCCGTGTTCATCCGCGAACAGCAGATTGCCCCCGAGGATGAATGGGACGATCTCGATGCCGCTTCACGCCACGTGCTGGCGCTGGCAGTGGACGGCTGCGCGATCGGCTGCGCGCGCCTGACCCCGCAGCAGCGCATCGGGCGCATGGCGGTGCTGGCCGATTGGCGCGGCCGCGGCGTGGGCATGGCGCTGCTCACGCACTTGATCGCCGAGGCACGCGCCTTGGGATGGCCCGAGGTGCATCTCAGCGCCCAGCAGCACGCGATCCCTTTTTATGCGCGCGCCGGCTTCGTCGCCTATGGCGAAACCTATCTCGATGCCAATATCCCGCACCGCATGATGCGCCTCGCCCTGAGTCCGTTCGAGGCGCCCACGCCGCGTGCGCCGGAACCCACGCCCGTGCCCGAAACGCTGCAAGCCGACGACCTCGCCGGCCTCACCGCCGCCACGCTGCGCCTGCTGCGCGATGCGCGTCATGGCGTCACCATGTATACGCGCGATCTGGAGCCGGGCCTGCTCGAGCAGGCGCCGATCCTCGAAGCCTTGCGCGCGCTGGCCGTGCGCGGTCGTGGCACGCAGTTGCGGCTGCTGGTGCAAAACCCCGAGTGGGCGCTGCGCGGTGGGCATCGCCTGCTGCCACTGATCCAGCGTCTGCCCAGCATGATTTTGCTGCGTCAGCCGATCGAAGAAGCCGATTTGCAATACCCGTCGGCCTTTCTGCTCAACGACCGCGGCGGCTATCTGCTGCGCGCGCTGGCCTCGCGCCACGAGGCCTTGGGCAGCACCTATGCGCCCGGTTGCAATGCGCAGCTCGCCGCCTATTTCGATCAGGTCTGGGCACGTTCGCAGCCGCTGCGCGAACTGCAGCCACTGCAACTTTGATGCTGCGTGAACAGCGGCGCACAACGTGCGCCAATTGTCGCAGTGCCGCATCATGCAGCCTATAATTGTCGGGATGACCAGCAGCAGCGTGCCCGCCGCAATCCTGCGGACACCTCCCTTTTCCGTCCCGGTGTCACCGTGAGCGCCAATCCCATCCGCGAGTTCTTTCTGTCATCACCCATCGCAGGCGGCAATGCCACCTACGTTGAAGCCCAATACGAGGCCTGGCTCACCGATCCATCCAGCGTCGGCGCCGATTGGGACAGTTATTTCAAAAGCCTGCACGGGCGCGAAGCCGGCGATGTCGCGCATGGTCCGGTCATCGAACGCATCGAGCAGGCGCAGCGCCTCAACGGTCACGGTCGCGCGACGCCGCGCGGCGATGACGGCTACGCGCGCAAGCAGGGTGCAGTGCTGCGCCTGCTCACGGCATTCCGCTCGCGTGGTCATCTGGCGGCCGATCTCGACCCGCTGAATCGCGCCAGCAAACCGGCGGCGCCGGATCTGGACCCGGCTTATCACGATCTTGATGCGGGCGATATGGACACCTCGTTCGATACCGGCAGCTACGCCGGCGGTGTCCAGCGCATGCCGCTGGGGCGCTTCGTCGAGCGACTGCGGCGCACTTACACCGGCACCATCGGCGCCGAGTTCATGCACATTGCCGATCACAACCAGCGCCGCTGGCTGCAAACGCGACTGGAGCAGGCCGTCGGCAACTTTCTCAGTGAGCCTGCACAACGCCTGCGCGTGCTCGACCGCCTGACCGCCGCCGAGGGCCTGGAACGCTATCTGCACACCAAGTATGTCGGCCAGAAGCGTTTTTCTCTGGAAGGCGGTGAAAGCCTGATCCCGCTGCTGGATACGCTGATCGACGACTGCGGCCGCAACAGCGTGCGCGAGATGGTCATCGGCATGGCGCACCGCGGACGCCTGAACGTGCTGATCAACACGTTGGGCAAGCCGTCGCGTTTGCTGTTCGACGAGTTCGAGGGCAAGTTCGAGCAGGCCGACGATCCCGCGCATTCCGGCGACGTGAAGTACCACATGGGCTTCAGCGCCGACGTGCGCACCGCAGGCGGCCCGATGCACGTCGCGCTGGCGTTCAACCCCTCGCATCTGGAAATCGTCAACCCGATGGTGCTGGGCTCGGTGCGCGCGCGGCAGACGCGGCGCGGCGACAACGACCGGCGCGAGGTGCTGCCGGTGCTGATCCACGGCGATGCGGCCCTGGCCGGCCAGGGCGTCAACGCCGAACTGTTCAATCTTTCGCAGACGCGCGGTTTCGGCGTCGGCGGCACCGTGCACGTGGTGATCAACAACCAGATCGGCTTCACCATCTCGCGCCAGGATGACGCGCGATCCACGCATTACTGCACCGACATCATCAAGATGATCAATGCGCCGGTGCTGCACGTGAATGGCGATGATCCGGAAGCCGTCGTCTTTTGCGCGCGTCTGGCGTTCGACTATCGACAGACCTTCAAGCGCGACATCATGATCGACCTGATCTGCTATCGCCGTCACGGCCACAACGAGGCCGACGAGCCAGCCGCCACGCAACCGCGCATGTATCAGGTAATCCGCGGTCTGCCGACCACGCGCGAGCAGTACGCCAAGCGCCTCGCCGATGCCGGCATCATCAGCGCCGCCGACGCCGAGCAGCGCGCGGTCGACTACCGCAAGCGTCTGGAGGCCGGCGAGTCGGTCACCGAGTTGTCCGCGCCGCTGCCCGATGCCTTCCGCGTCGACTGGAGCCCATACCTCAACGGCACGCTCGGCAGCGAGGTTGCCACCGGCGTCGCGCGCGACAAGCTGGCGCGCCTGGAAGCCATGCTCACCGACACCGCGCAGATCAAGCTGCACCCGCGCGTGGCCAAGATCTACGACGACCGCCGCAAGATGGCCGCCGGACAGCGGCCACTGGACTGGGGCTACGCCGAGAACCTGGCTTATGCCACCTTGCTCGATGCCGGCTACGGTCTGCGTCTGGTCGGTCAGGACAGCGCGCGCGGCACGTTCTTTCACCGCCACGCCGTGCTGCATGATCAGGACACCGGCGCGACGACCCTGCCGCTCAAGCGCGTGCGCGAGGATGCGCACGTCGAGATCATCGATTCGGCACTGTCCGAAGAGGCCGTGATGGCCTACGAATACGGCTTCGCCAGCGCCGAGCCGCGCACGCTGCCGATCTGGGAAGGCCAGTTCGGCGATTTCGCCAACGGCGCGCAAGTGGTCATCGACCAGTTCATCAGCTCCGGCGAAGCCAAGTGGGATCGACTATCCGCGCTCACGCTATTTTTGCCGCACGGTTACGAAGGCCAGGGCCCCGAGCACTCCTCGGCGCGCCTGGAGCGCTACTTGCAGTTATGCGCGCTGCACAACATGCAAGTGTGCGTGCCCACCACGCCGGCGCAGGTGTTCCACATGATCCGCCGGCAAATGCTGGGGCAAGCGCGCAAGCCGTTGATCGTGATGACGCCCAAGTCGCTGCTGCGCCACAAACTGGCGATTTCCAGCATCGATGATCTGGTGCGCGGCGGATTCCAGCCAGTGCTGCCGGACACCACCGCCAAGGTTGGGCAGAGGGTGCGCCGCGTGGTGCTATGCGCGGGCAAGGTCTATTACGATCTGCTCGAACACGCCGACAAGGCCGGCATCCAGGACGTTGCGCTGGTGCGCGTCGAGCAGTTGTATCCGTTCCCGCGCACCGCCGTGGCGCATGAACTGGAACGCTTCCCGGCCGCGCGCGAGATGGTCTGGTGTCAGGAGGAGCCCATGAATCAGGGCGCCTGGTTCCAGATCCGTCATCACCTGCAGGCGGTGGCTGGCGAGCGCACCCTGGGCTACGCCGGACGTGCGCGTTCACCGGCGCCAGCCTGCGGCCACTACAACACGCACGTGGCCGAGCAGAACGCGCTGGTTGAGCACGCGCTGAGCGGCCCAGTCGGCGCCGACGCCAACGACTGAAGCTCCCATCCCATCCCCTCAACCATTCCGCAAGCCATCTCGAAGGAATCACGCGCCATGGCCATCGAAGTCAAAGTTCCCGTGCTGCCCGAGTCGGTCTCCGACGCGACCATCGCCACCTGGCACAAGAAACCCGGTGATGCGGTCAAGCGTGACGAGAATCTGGTGGATCTGGAAACCGACAAGGTCGTGCTGGAAGTGCCCTCGCCGGTCGATGGCGTGCTCAAGCAGATCGTCAAGGACAGCGGCAGCACGGTGACCAGCCAGGAACTCATCGCGCTGCTCGAGGAAGGCGCTGCGCAGGGAAGTGCAAGTGCCGCGGGCGCAGGAAGCGCGGCAGCGGCCGCAGCACAAGGAAGTGCAAGTGCCGCGGGCGCAGGAAGCGCGGCAGCGGCCGCCGCGGTCGCACCACCAGTGCCCGGCTTGACATCATCTGCAGCCGCCAAGCCCTCCGCTGCGTCGGCGGCCACCCCGGCAGCATCCAAGGCCACGGCGCCGGCCAAGCCCGTCGCGGGTAGCGAGCAGCTGTCCCCCGCCGGCCTGCGCGTGGCCAGTGAGGAAAAGATCGATCCAACCAAGGTCAGCGGCAGCGGCCGCGACGGGCGCGTGACCAAGGAAGACCTGGTCAACTTCATGCGCAGCGGCGCCATGCAGAGTGATGCCGCCAATGTCGCGCCCGCCGCGCGTGGCGCCGATGGTCGTCCAGAAGAACGCGTGGCGATGACGCGCATGCGCACCAAGATCGCCGAGCGCCTGATGCAGTCGAAGAACTCCATCGCCATGCTGACCTCGTTCAACGAGATCAATCTCGGCCGCGTCAGCGCGCTGCGCAAGGAACTGGGCGAGCAGTTCGAAAAGACCCACGGCATCAAGCTCGGCTTCATGAGCTTCTTTGTCAAGGCCGCGTGCGAGGCGCTCAAGCGCCGCTCCATCGTCAACGCCTCGGTCGATGGCAACGACGTCATCTATCACGGCTACCAGGACATTTCGGTGGCCGTGTCCACCGACAAGGGCCTGGTGACGCCAGTACTGCGCGACGCGCAGGACATGGGTTTCGCCGACATCGAAAAAGCCATCGCCAACTTCGCCAAAAAGGCGCGCGAGGGCGGCCTCACGCTGGAGGATCTGCAGGGCGGCACCTTCACCATCACCAACGGCGGCACCTTCGGCTCGCTATTCTCCACGCCCATCGTCAATCCGCCGCAGAGCGCCATCCTTGGCATGCACACCATCAAGGAACGCGCCATCGTCGAGAACGGCCAGGTCATCGCCGCGCCGATGATGTACGTGGCGATCAGCTACGACCACCGCATCATCGACGGCAAGGACGCGGTGCTGTTCCTGGTCGACATCAAGAACCAGCTGGAGAATCCGCAGCGCATGCTGCTCGGTTTGTGAGCCAGACGCCGGGACTCGGGACTCGGGACCCGGGATCCGGCAATAGCAAAAATGGCACTCGGCTTGGCAAGAGCTCCGCTCTTCCGAGTCCCGAGTCCCGAGTCCCGAGTCCCGCTCACTAGGACTCTCGCACCATGTCAGAACAATTCGATGTCATCGTCATCGGCGGCGGTCCCGCCGGCTACCACGCCGCGATCCGTGCCGCGCAGCTCGGCTTGAAGACTGCCTGCGTCGATGCCTGGGCCGGCAAGGATGGCAAGGCCGCGCTCGGCGGCACCTGCCTCAACGTCGGCTGCATTCCGTCCAAGGCGCTGCTGGATTCCTCGAAACAATTCTGGAACCTGAGCCACAGCTTCGAGGTGCATGGCATCAGCGCCAGCAACCCGAGAATCGACATCGCGACCATGGTCGGGCGCAAGGAAAAAATCGTCAAACAGTTCACCGGCGGCGTGGCGATGTTGTTCAAGGCCAATAAGATCGCCGCGTACTTCGGCAAGGGCCGTCTGCTCAAGGATCGCCAAGTGGAGGCGATCGCAGCCGATGGCAGCAAACAAATGCTGGCCGCGACTAATGTAGTCATCGCCACCGGCTCGGTACCCATCGAGTTGCCGTTCGCAAAATTCGACGGCAAGCACATCGTCGACAACGCCGGCGCGCTGGAATTTGCCAGCGTACCCAAGCGCCTTGGCGTGATCGGCGCCGGCGTGATCGGCCTCGAGCTGGGCAGCGTGTGGCAGCGCCTCGGCAGCGAGGTCACCATCCTCGAAGCCATGCCCGAATTCCTCGCTGCCGCCGATGCCGATATCGCCAAGGCCGCCGCGCGCGAATTCGCCAAGCAGGGACTGAAGATCGAGCTGGGCGCCAAGCTGGCCAAGGCCGAGATCAAGGGCAACGAGGTGCACCTGACCTACAGCGGCAAGGAAGGCGGCAAGCAACTGGTGGTGGACAAACTGCTGGTGGCCGTGGGCCGTCGCGCCTACAGCGATGGCGTGCTCGGCGATGGCACCGGTGTGAAGCTGGACGAGCGCGGTCGCGTGAGCGTCGACGAGCACTGCTGGACCGGCGTCGAGGGCGTATGGGCGGTGGGCGACTGCGTGCGCGGCCCGATGCTGGCGCACAAGGGCTTTGAGGAAGGCATCGCCGTCGCCGAGCTGATCGCCGGCAAGGCGGGGCACGTCAACTACGACACGATTCCCTGGGTGGTCTACACCGAACCGGAAATCGCCTGGGCCGGCAAGACCGAGGCGCAATGCAAGACCGATGGCATCCCCTACAAGACCGGTAGCTTCCCGTTCGCGGCGGTAGGGCGTGCCGTGGCCATGAACGAGCCGGCCGGCCTGGTCAAGGTCATCGCCCATGCCGAGACCGATCGCATCCTCGGTGTGCACATGGTCGGCGCCTGCGTCTCCGAGCTGATCGCCGAAGCCGTGGTGGCGATGGAATTCAAGGGCTCCGCCGAGGATCTGGCGCGCATCATCCACGCGCATCCGACGCTCAGCGAAGCCGTGCACGAGGCGGCCATGGCCGTGGACAAGCGCGCCATCCACAAGGTCAATTGAAGCCAGCATGACTCCATCCCGTGCCGGCCTTGGATGGCCGATGACACGGGATCCAGCGTATCTTCAGACGACAACGGCCCGGATTAACAAGGCAATGCAACGAGACCGTTTCAAAGCCTTCCGCATCCACAGCGACGAGGCCGGCTACCGCGCCAACTTCGAGGATCTAACGCTTGCAGACCTCACCCCCGGCACAGTCACCGTGCGCGTGGCTTGGTCCTCGGTGAACTACAAGGACGCGCTGGCGGCGACCGGTCAGGGCAAGATCCTGCGCCGCTTTCCGCTGGTCGGTGGCATCGATCTGGCCGGGCATGTGGTGGATTCCACCGATGCGCATTACCGCGCCGGTGACGCGGTGCTGGTGACCGGCTGCGGCCTCAGCGAGACACGCGACGGCGGCTATGCCGAGTACGCGCGCGTGGCCACGAACGATGTCATCCCGCTGCCCGCCGGCATGACGCTGCGCGAGGCCATGATCCACGGCACCGCCGGCTTCACCGCCGGACTCGCCCTGCTGCGCATGCAACAAAACGGCCAGCATCCCGATCTCGGCCCGATTGCGGTCACCGGCGCCAGCGGCGGCGTGGGCATGCTGGCGGTGGCGATCTTCGCGCGCGCCGGATACACCGTGCACGCCATCAGTGGCAAACCCGAGCACGCCGATTTCCTGCGCCAACTGGGCGCGGCCGAGGTGCTGTCGCGTACCACCTTGCCCATGGACTCCAGGGCGCTGGAATCCATGCGCTTCGGCGGCGCCCTCGACACCGTGGGCGGACCCGCACTTGCTGCACTACTGGCCTGCTGCGCGCTGTACGGCAACGTCGCCAGTTGCGGCCTCGCGGCCAGCTCCACACTGCACAGCACGGTGATGCCCTTCATCATCCGTGGCGTCAGCCTGCTGGGCATCGCTTCGTCCGGCACGCCACGCGCGCAGCGTCTGGCGGTGTGGCAGCACCTGGCTACCGATTGGCGTCCCAACATGTTGGGCGCCATCGCCACGCGCGAAATCGCGTTCGCGCAATTGCCCGAGATGTTCGCCGGTTACCTCATCGGTCAGGCGTTTGGCCGTACTGTCGTGCGCATCGGCGCCGATGCCTGAGCAATTCTGTATCCGTTGCAGGCATCACCCACCGCTGTTCCCAGGAGGTCCTGCATGAAGATCCGCCACATCGATTTGCGCCTGAGCGCGCTCGCGCTCGCCCTGCTGCCCGCGCTGGTACTGGCCAATCCGCCACCGACCAAGCTGCAACCCGGCTTGTGGCAGTTCCGCTATCACTCCGCGGTGGACATGGCCGGGCGCACCATTCCGCCGATGAACCAAACCGCGCAGCAGTGCATCAAGGAAACCGACCCGGCCAAGCTGCCGCTGATGCCCGCGCTGCCGGCCAACATCAAGTGCACGGCGCCCGACATGCAAACCAGCGGCAAGGGTTATCACGTAACCATGTCCTGCACCGCCAGCGAGGCAAATGGCATGGTCTCGAAGCTACGCGAGGATTTCATGATTTCGCCCAGCCATGACGGCAGCCAGATCGCCTTCTACGGCACCGTGCAGCAGACCATTACCGGCGCGCCCGTCTCCATTCCCGCTGCGTCGGTGAAGATTTCCGCCCAGGGCCATCGCATCGGCATCTGCCCGGCGCCCAAGCGCTGAGCGCCGCGCGTTCACGGCACCGCGTCGCGGCTGGCGCGCTGCCCCTGGTGCTAAGATTCGCAGCGAATTCCTGCCTACCCGGTAACGTTCATGGCGCGCGTACTTATCGTCGATGACTCCCCCTCGCAGCTGATCGGCCTGAAGCGGATCATGGAGAAGCTTGGCCATGTCGTGATCACCGCCGAAGACGGCGTCGCGGGCGTGGAAAGCGCGCGCCGCGAGCTGCCCGACCTGATCCTGATGGACGTGGTGATGCCCAACCTCAACGGCTTTCAGGCCACGCGCAGCATCGCCAAGGACCCCGCCACCGCGCATATCCCGGTGATTCTGGTCACCACCAAGGATCAAGCCACCGATCGTCTCTGGGGGCTGCGCCAAGGCGCGCGCGCCTACGTCACCAAACCGATCAACGAAACCGAGCTGGGCGAAACACTACGCGAAGTGCTGAGTGGTTGAGCGACAACACGCGAGACCACGCGTGGAGTGGGGGTCGCAACGCTCACACCCGCACCTTCAAGCGCGTGGATCAAACGCTTCAAAAGCCTTCTGAAATGCCTCGTAGGCCTTGCGCGCCTCGGCATCATCGACCGGCGGCGTGCGGATCAGCAACTCGACGATCTGATCGCCCGGCATGCGCCCGGGCATGCCGCGGCCTTTCAAGCGCAACTTGCGTCCGGATTGCGAGCCTGCGGGCAGTTTGAGATCGACCGCGCCCGCCAGCGTCGGCACCGGCACCGTGGCGCCCAGTGCCGCTTCCCATGGCGCCACCGGCAGCGATACCAGCACGTCACGGCCCTCCAGACGAAAACGCGGATCGTCGCGCAGCACGACCTCCAGCAGCACGTCACCGGCGGGCTGCCCGCCGCCGCCGGGATGCCCCTGCCCGCTGAGCCGGATCACCTGGCCACTCTGCATGCCGGCCGGAATCTTCACCTCGAGAACGCGCTCGCGGTTGCCGTCATGCAAGGCGAAGCGCGTCTTGCCGCCGGCGAAGGCCGTGGCCAGATCGACTTCGAGTATGGCACGCAGATCGCGACCGCGCCGTGCGCGTGGCGCACCATGGGCGCCGCCATGCGCGCCGCCGAACAGGCTCTCGAAGAATTCGCTGAAGCCCTGGCCCTCGAAATCACCCGGCCCCTGCGCCGTGCCAGAACCCCAGCCCGGCGGCGGATTGAAGCTTTCGCCGGCGCGATAGCCGCCAGCGCGCAATTGATCGTAGGACGCACGCTTGTCCTTGTCGCGCAGCACTTCGTAAGCCTCGTTGACCGCCTTGAAGCGCTCCTCGGCCCCGGTCTCCTTGCTGACATCCGGATGATATTTGCGCGCCAGCTTGCGGTAGGCTGACTTGATATCGGCCTCGCTGGCGTCGGGCTTCACCCCGAGCGCGTCGTAGTAATCCTTGAACTCCATGATGCCCTCACCTCAAAGGATGGGCTGAACGTGTTCAGACCATCCGCAAATCATGGCTGGTTCGCCGCGCAGCGTAGTCGAGTCCGGACCCGTGCCGGACTCGGCGCCCACTGTCCAGTCTGGGATGGGCTTGCCGGAAGTATCCCAATGCAAGACCTGCGGCAGCGCTGAGTCTGCCGCAGGCCGCATTCCTGCGAATGCATGCGCAGTGAATTTATTCGGCGACCGCGATCCGGCGCGGCGTGGTCTCCGGGCGCTTGGGTATCACGATCTCCAGCACGCCATGCCTGCCTTGCGCACTGATGTTGTCCGGATCGGCGCTGTCGGGCAGCGCGAAGCGGCGATAAAACATGCCGTGCGAGCGCTCGACGCGAGTGAATTGGCCCTTCTCGTCCTTCTTGTGCTCGGCGCTGCGCTCGCCCTTGATCGAGAGAATGCCACGATCCATGTGCACCTCGATGTTCTTCGGATCGACGCCGGGAATATCAGCCAGAATCACGAAGCGGCCGCCCTCCTCGCGAATATCCACGCGCGGCATCCACTGGCTGGTGACGACGTTGGATTGATCGGTCTCGTCGCCGCCAAAAAAGCGCTCGAATGCCTGCTTCATTTCTTCCTGCAGGCCGTTCTGGCCCGCCCATGGGGTGTAACGGGTGATGGTCATGCTCGTTCTCCTCGGGTTCATGCGGCACTGCTGCCGCCTGTCTCTGATGTAGGGATTTCGCGATTCACTTTCAAGCGGAGCGACCACACGCCGCAGCTATCATGGCGGCTGCGGTGTGACCGCAATCCCCCAAGCAATGGAGTTACTCCCATGACCATCAAGACCGGTGATCGCATCCCCGAAGTCAGCGTCAACGTCGTGCGCAACGGCAAGACCGAAACCGTGCCCAGCAGCAGTCTGTTCAAAGGTCGCAAAGTGGTGTTGTTCGCGGTACCTGGCGCGTTCACGCCCACTTGCTCGCTGAAGCATCTGCCGTCCTACATCGGCAGCGCGGATGCGTTTGCCAAACGCGGCGTCGATCTGCTGTGCCTGGCGGTGAATGATGCGTTCGTGATGCAGGCCTGGGCTGTCAGCGAGAAGGCGCCGGCAAGCATCACCATGCTGGCCGATGGCAACGGCGCATTCACCAAGGCGCTGGGCCTGGAACTGGACGCCAGCGGCTTCGGCATGGGCCTGCGCGCGCAACGCTTCGCGCTGTACGCCGAAGACGGCGTGATCAAGCTACTGCACGTCGAGGCGCCAGGCGAGTTCAAGGTCTCGGGCGCGGATGCGATGCTTGCCGCCTTGGCGTAAACGCATCGCGTGGCGCACGGCGCTCAGGGCGCCTCGAAAAGGTTTTTTCGAAGTGCCCTATGCTGAAGCGCAAGCCCCGACCGATCGAGCATCACGATGCTGACGCTGTGCGCCGTGCAACACACCGAGGGCGAGTACCTCGGCTTGATGGAAGATCACTTCGAGAGTCGCGCGATCCGCTTCCAGTACACGCGGCCCTTTGTGACCGGTGGCAGCATCCCGGTCAACGCGCAGGGCTTCGACGGCCTGGTCCTGCTGGGCACCGGGCCGCGCGGCGCGGTCAGTGGTGAAATCCTGCCCAGCCTTAACGCCGAGTTGCGCCTTACCACGGCGTTCCTGCAGGCAGGTTTGCCGGTGATCGGTAGCGGCGTCGGCAGCCTGATCCTCGCCATGGCCACCGGCGGCGGTGCAGAAGCTGCACCGCTGCGCTTCAGCGTCGGCGAGGCGCGGCGCAGTGTTGCCGATGCTCTGGCGGGCCACCTGCCGGAACGTTTTCCCTACGCGTTGTACATGCGTGACCGCGTGCGGTTGCCCGCAAACGCGCGCGTGCTGGCCGTGGACGCGGACGACGCCCCGATGATCTTCCAGGTGCGCGACAACTGCCTCGGCTTCAGCGCGCACCCAGGCATCAAGTCGGGAATGATCGAGGATCTGGTCATGGAGTTTGACGAGGTTCCCGAGCACATTCCCGAGACCCTTGCGCAACTGGCCGCCAAGCAGCGCGCGATCGCCGATGCGTTGAGCGAAATCATGGTCGGCATGGTCAAAGTCACCAACTTGATGCGCTGAACCACGCTGAACCGAACGTGCGCTCGCGACTTGTAACTCGCAAACCACAAAAACTTGACATTAGCGCCGCGCTCATGTTGCGGCGCCACGTGTTTACATCAGATTCGTCTGATACAACATGCTCCGAGGTGGGGCTTTTTGTCGCGCCTCGCCATTCTTCCCACGACGGAGACCGGACCTTGGCAAGCAAGCTTCTGATCATGCTGGTCAACACCGACCCGCGCAACGGCGAGGAACTGGGCGCCCCGTTCTTCCAGGCCTCGGTGGCTGCCGCCATGGACTATGAAGTCGAGGTGATCTGCACCGCGACCGCGGGCCGGCTGATGAAAAAAGGCGTGGCCGAAAAACTCGTGGTCAAGGAAGGTTCGCCCAAGACCGTATACGACTTCATCAAGGAAGCCCATGAGGCCGGGGTGAAGTTTCTGTGCTGCTCACCCAACCTCGACCTGTTCGACATGACCAAGGACGACCTGATTCCCGAGTGCTCTGGAATCGTCGGTGGCGCCTACGTCATCGAGGAAGTCATGGAAGGCGACAACACCAGAGTGCTCAGCTACTGACCTCGCAGCCCAGCCTGCACGGCTGGAGGAGTGCGTTATGACGACCGCATCACTCGCTGTTGGTGACCCATTTGCAACCACCGAGGTCGCCACGCGCGAAAAGCTCGAAGAGATATTCGGCGACATCAAATCGCATGCGCTGTATGACCACGAGTTGTACGGCTGCCTCAACTGCGGCATCTGCACCGCGACCTGCCCGGCCGCGCATTACTATGACTTCTCGCCGCGCGAAATCGTGCAACTGCTGCTGACCGAGAATCTGGAAGGCATCTACGACGCCATGCAGGAGAAGATCTGGGCCTGCGCCCAGTGCTACACCTGTGCCGCGCGCTGCCCGTTCCACAACTCGCCCGGCGGACTGATCATGCTGATGCGCGAAACCGCGATCAAGCACGGCATGCAGTCGGCCAAGGACGTGCTCAAGCCCTTCACGCGCGTGTTGATGAAGCTGATCACCACCGGCAACCAGTTGGCCCCGAACATGATCACGGCGGACGCGTTCCCCGACTGGGGACCCGGCATCGCCAAGATCCATGCGCCGCTGGACATCCTGCGCAAGGCCATCCCGGTGCCGACGCTGCACACGCTGGATACGGCGTGGGTGGTGAATATCAAGACTTCGATCGAGCTGTACACCATCTGGGAAGCTTCCGGCGTGCTCGACCAGCTGGAGACCATCGACCCCAATCTGTTCGATGTGGTGACCGACATCATGGACGAGAAGCGCGACGAATATCAGGAGTGGCTCGACGAGCACGAAGCCGCCTAGCACACGTCCATTCCATCAAGTCAGCAAACGAGGTATCCCATGGCCAGCCAAGACGAAAAACCAGCGCCCGGTTACACCGGTTTCGGTGCGGAGTGGCGCCCGGTCAAGTTGAGCACCGACGAGGCGCAACGCGCCACAGCTTGGGTCGAGGCGCGCATCGATCGCCGCGAAATGCTGACGCAGAAGGATCGCGTCCAGGACGTGCGCGACATCATGTGGCAGCTCGAAAAGGACGGCGAGATCGTCGTGCACCGCATCACCGAACAGCACGAACCGGTCGTCGGCAAGACCCTGTACGGCTGGGACAAGCGCATCCCCACCAACCAGCTCTGGCACCACAAGTCCTGCGGCCAGTGCGGCAATATCCCCGGCTATCCCAGTTCGTTGCTGTGGCTGCAGAACATGCTGGGAACCCGGTATCTGGATGAAACCGACCAGACCTCCTGCACCGCGTGGAACTACCACGGTTCGGGCATCGGCAACATCGTCAGCCTGGCCGCGGTATTCCTGCGCAATTTTCATCAGGCCTATGTTTCGTCGATCTCGCAGGGTCTGCCCGCCGGCTATTACTTCCCGCTGGTGCATTGCGGCACCTCGTTCGGCAACTACAAGGAAGTGCGCGGTTACCTGCTGCATTCGGCCGAGTTGCGCGAACAGGTGAAAAAGATCCTTGGCAAGCTCGGCCGTCTGGTCGATGGCAAGCTGCTGATCCCCGAGGAGATCGTGCACTACTCCGAATGGCTGCACGTGATGCGCGAGCGCATCGCCGAGCACCGCGTGATCGATTGCAGCAACATCCGCGCCACCGTGCATCCGGCCTGCCATGTGCACAAGATGGTGCCGGAAGACGTGCTCTACGACGACACCGTGCTGGATGGCAACCGTACCGCCGTGTCCACCGGCTTGCTGCAGACCCTTGGCGCCCAGGTGATCGACTATTCGACCTGGTACGACTGCTGCGGCTTCGGTTTTCGCCACATCATCGGCGAGCGCGAGTTCACCCGCTCCTTCGCGATCGATCGCAAGATCAAGGTCGCGGTCGAGGAGGCCCACTCCGACGTGATGATCGGCCACGACACCGGCTGCATCACCACGCTCGACAAGAGCCAATGGATCGGCCAGGCGGTGGGCAAGGTCTACCCGCTTTCGGTCATGGCCGATTGCCAGTTCGCGGCGCTGGTCTGCGGCGCACACCCCTACAAGCTGGCACAACTGCACTGGCACGCCTCGCCGTTCGAGGGGCTGCTGGAAAAACTCGGCATCGACTGGGAAAAGGCCAAGGCCGAGTTCGAGGTGTATCTCAAGGAGGTCGCCGCGGGTCACGTGGAAACGCTCTACGACCCCAAGCGTGCCATCACGTCCGGACCTGGTTACGAGAAGCCGGTGCGGCCGGCGCAGATCGAGGTGA
Source organism: Metallibacterium sp. (assembly GCF_054637675.1). Taxonomy (NCBI): domain Bacteria; kingdom Pseudomonadati; phylum Pseudomonadota; class Gammaproteobacteria; order Lysobacterales; family Rhodanobacteraceae; genus Metallibacterium; species Metallibacterium sp. The sequence goes on along the minus strand of NZ_JBTSRB010000029.1, from coordinate 3,267 downwards.
ATTCATGACGACTCCGGTATTGGTAGTGGGCGCGGGTCCATCCGGACTCTCGGCTGCCCACGCGCTGGCCAGCGCGGGACAAAGCGTGATCCTGGTGGACAAGGCCGACCGCCTTGGCGGTGCGCCGATCCTGTCCGGCTACGCCAAGCTGGTGCCCTCGGGCGAGTGGGCCAGGGACGCCATCGGCGGCATGGTCGCGCGCGTGCGCAATCACGCCAATGTCGAGATTTTCACCGACACGCGGGTGACGCGCTTCGGCGGCGAGCCCGGTGCATTCACCGCCGGCCTGTCCAATGGACAGCAACGTGAAGTCGGCGCGGCCATCCTGTGTACCGGCTTCACCCATTTCGATTCGGTCAACAAGCCGGAATGGGGCTTCGGCACCTATCCCGACGTGGTCACGACCACCCAGGTCGAGCAGATGATCTCCTCGGGCAAAGGCGTGAAATGTCCTTCGGATGGGCGCGCGCCCGATCGCGTCGCGATCCTGCTGTGCGTGGGCTCGCGCGATCGCCAGATTGGCCGCGAGTGGTGCTCGAAGGTGTGCTGCACAGTGTCTGCCAACATCGCCATGGAAATCCGCGAGGCACTGCCCAAGTGCGCGGTGTACATCTACTACATGGACATCCGCACGTTTGGTCTGTACGAGGACAAGTACTACTGGCAAAGCCAGGAGGAGTACCACGTCAAGTACATCAAGGCGCGTATCGCCGAGGTCACCTCGGACGGCAAGCGCCTGATCGTCAAGGGCGAGGACACCCTGGTCAAGCGTCCGATCACCATTCCCTTCGACTTGGTCGTGCACGCGATCGGCATGGACCCGAATATCGAGAACCCCGACATCGCCAAGACCTTCGGTGTGCAACTGGAGCGCCATGGCTATCTGCTGCCGGGACCGACTTACCGCACCATGGGCAGTACCTCGCGCCCAGGCGTATTCGTCGCGGGCTCGGCGTGCGGCCCGGAGACGATTGACGATTCCATCGCGCAGGGCCAGTCGGCGGCAATGGCAGCACTGGCCGCTCTGCGTGCCCCCGTCACGGCGCTGGCAGGTTGAGAGTGGCGCTTGACATCATGAGCAAACGCACACCCGACACGGAGTTGTTGCCGACGCTGGACCTCAGCGGCCCCGCTCTGCGCAGCGGTTTCGAGGAGCTGGTTGCCGCTGCCGAGCCTGGCGGCGGGATGGACGTCTATCTCACCGCCTTGCAGTTCAAGTCCAAGTTGTTCGGCGAATGGTTCCTCGGCAAGCAAAGCGCGGCGCTGGATACACCGCGCTTCCTCGGCCTGTGCACGTTCATGCCCACGGTGCGTCGCCGCGTGGGTGCCTGGCTGGGCAGCAACGACTTTGCCGACTTGCATCGCCAACTGCTGCTGCTGATGCAGCCGGGCACCACGGTGCAGGCCCGCTTCGATGCGTTTGTCGCCGCCTTTCCCACCGACCGCACCTGCCGCTGGGCGCGCGATCTGGCTGCCGAAGTGCTGCATTTCTGCGCCCCCGATGAAATCCCCCTGATGACGCGCTGGATGTGGGATGCCCAAAGTGGCAGCGGCGTCTTGCGCGAGATCTGGTTCAATGACAGCCGCGAGCTCGATCCACGCATCCTGGATGTCGGATGCCCATCGCGGCGTATTGCGCGAGACCATGATCCACTGCACCGCATCCCGGATCGGCTTGCCACCTTTGTCGCGCTCAAGGCGGAACTCGAAACTTTCCTGCGCGACAACGGGACTTATCGCGACTTCGGCCTGATGCAGGATCTGCTGTGCGCGCACATTTATTCGCGCTACATCAACGATCGCGGCAGCACCTATCTGAAGGGGGATTTTGCTGGCGCCGAAGACGCCATGGCGCACACGCGGCGCCTGCTCGGACTGGATTGCTATGAACGCGATGGCATCCGCATGAAAGTGAAACTTCCGGAAACGATGTCCGTGGCGCTCGCCACGCCGCTGCAACTCGACGCGTGAGGACTGTGCATGCCGATCCATGAAAAACACCTGATCCGGCCCGAGAACCTCGTTCGCAACGACAAACTCGCGATCGAGGGTGTCGACGTGTCGGGTGATTGGAGCACCTTCATCCAGACGCGCGTGATCACCGATTACAACGAATCCCTGCAGGAAGAGATCGCTGCCCTGCCCGGCGGTGAGTTCATCCACCGCTGCTGGCAATGCGGCTCGTGCACCAACTCCTGCACCGTCAACGCGCTCAATCCGGATTTCAATCCGCGTTACTGGATCTATCTGATCCGGCTTGGCATGGAACAGGAATTGCTGCGCGACAAGGACATCATCTGGCAGTGCGTGTCGTGCAACAAATGCACCTACGCGTGCCCACGCGATGTCGTGCCGGAAGGCGTCATGAAGGCCACATCGCATTGGCTCGAGCTGAAAGGCTACGTGCCGGAGAAACCATCGATGATCTTTGACGATGTGTTCTCGGAACAGGTATTTGCCAAGGGCAAGATCGAGGAAGGCCGTCTGCTGCGCAAATTCTTCGTGCGCACCCAGCAGAAGCTGGCGCAACCATGGTTGATCGCCATGGTCAAGGGTTTGCTCTCGCGCCTGCCCGTCACCTTGCTCATGCGCCTCGGTCTCGCCGGCGTGGTCCACCCGCGCACGCGCAACTGGGGTCGCACGCGCGACGCCATCAACGAGTATGTGGGTGAACAGAACGCCAAGCACCGCAGCGCGCTGGGCTTGCCCGCACAATCCACGGAGTCGCACTCATGACTGAGAAGTACCGCAAGGTTGCCTACTACCCGGGCTGCGCACTGGAAGGTACCGGCCACGCCTACAACCGCTCGACCAAGGAGGTTGGCAAGGCGTTGGGCCTGGAACTCGTCGAGCTCGAAAACTGGAACTGCTGCGGTGCGATGGAGGTCAAGAATGTCGACCCCAAGCTGCAGACCTTCCTGTCCGCGCGCAATCTGAAGATCGCCGAGGACATGGGTTTCGATACCGTGATGGCGCCATGCAACGGCTGCTACCACAACCTCAAGAAGGCCGAGTACGACCTCAGCCACGATGCCAGCTCGCGCGAAACCGTCGCCAAGCTCGCGGCCAAGTCGGGGGACCAGCCCTACGAAGCCGGCAACGTCGAGACCATCCACGCGCTGGATTGGATCCGCGACGCCATCGGCACCGACGAGCTGCGCAAGCGCGTCAAGAATTCGCTCAACGGGCTGAAGATCGCCAACTACTACGGCTGCATGTACACGCGCCCGCGCCACATTTTCCCAGAAAAAGACAAGGGTCCAGGCT